>JBAQGP010000956.1:0-9415 GCA_049287845.1 Solirubrobacteraceae bacterium
GTGCTCACCCGCGCCGTTCCTCGCGCCGCGGCTCATACCCGCTCACCGGCGCCCGTCCTCCCCGCGCCGCCGGTGGTAGTGGGCCCGTGCCTTGGCGCGACCGCCGCACACCGACATCGAGCACCACCGACCGGTCTGGTTGCGCGAGTGGTCGTAGAAGGCCCATCCGCAGTGATCGCCGGGGCACGCCTTCAGCCGCTGCCAGGTGCCCTCGAGCATCGCGGTGCCCGTGATCGCCAGCACCACGCCGAGGGCCCGGTCAAGTCCGGAGCCGGTCGGCGCGAATCGGGGTCCTGTGGCTTGGAGCAGCACTTCCACGCGTGCGCCTGCGGCGGCCCGGTTGACGTCGGCGAGGCTGGCGGCGGTCGCCTGCGCGGACGCGTCGTTGTTGCCCGCGGCCAGGCCGCGCAGGCCCTCGCGCACGGCGATGGCGCGCGTTCGGTCATGGGCGGTCAGGGTGGCCCCGGCGGGCAGCAGGCCCCGGTCTGAGAGCCAGTCCGCCACCCGGCCGGGCGTGGCGAACAGGTCGGCGCCCCACTCGTCCTCCAGATCGAAGAAGGAGTTGATGTACGCCTGGACCAGCGCCAGCCTCCCGGGCGCCGGCGGGCGCCCGCCGGGCTGTAGCGCGCTCCCATCCAGGTCGAGCCTCTCACCGGTCATCATGCTATGGCCGGTTAGGCTACCGTGCGCTCCCCCAAGCGTCCTCCCGTCGATCCCAGGAGCCGCCGCTGGCGCTGAGACGGCGGTCTGTGGTGCAATGCCCGGCAACCGAAGTTTCCCGGGGCGAACCGACGGAGATCCGGCATGGGCGGGCCAATGGTGAGATACGGGCAGCGCGAGATCGCCCACGAGCAGCTGCGCACGGAGGCCGCGCGCACGGCCGCGGGGCTGGTCCAAGCGGGCGTCGAGCACGGGGACCGCGTCGCGCTCGTCCTGCGCAACGACCCGACGTTCCTCTCGCTCAGCGCGGCCTGCGGGCTCATCGGAGCGGTCCCGGTGCCCGTCAACTGGCACTGGCACGGCCTGGAGCTCCGCCACGTGATCACGCACTCGGGATCGCGGGTGGTGTTCGCCCATTCGGACTTCATCGCCAACGTCGAGGAGATTCTGCCCCAGGGCGTGGCGCTGGTCGAGGTGCCGGTTCCTGGCGAGCTGACCGCCCACTACGGCCCCGCGCCGGTGACGGGGCGCCGACCGCTGTACGGCGACTGGATCGGCGCCCACGAGCCCTATGCCGAGCCGCTGGACGCCGCGCCGATGAGCCTCATCTACACGTCGGGCACCACCGGGCTGCCCAAGGGGGTGATCCGCGACGCGATGACCCCCGAGCAATCGCGCGACGTCGCCGCCGCGACCCTGCGGGCGATGGGGCTGCGCCCCGACATGCACACGCTGGTCACCGCGCCGATGTATCACTCGGCGCCCAACGCGCAGGGGCTGTTCGCGCTCGCGCTGGGCATCGAGCTGACCGTGATGCCCCGCTTCGAGCCCGAGGCGTTCCTGCGCCTGGTGCAGGAGCAGGCCATCACGCACGCCCAGATGGTGCCGACGATGTTCGTGCGCCTGCTGGACCTCGCGCCGGAGGTCTCAGAGCACTATGACCTCAGCTCACTGGAATGTGTCGTTCACGCCGCGGCGCCATGCCCGGCGCACGTCAAGCGGCGCATCATCAACTGGTTCGGGCCCGTCATCCGCGAGTACTACGGAGCCACCGAGATCGGCGTGGTGATCGTCTGCGACAGCGATGAGTGGCTCGCGCACGAGGGGACTGTCGGCCACGCCTTCGGCGGATCGGACGTCCACGTGCACGACGCCGACGGCCGGTTGCTGGCCACCGGCGAGACCGGCGAGATCTTCATCCGCCCGCCCGACTACTGGCCCGGGTTCACCTACCTGGGCCAGGACGACAAGCGCCGCGAGATCGAGCGCGACGGCTATATCTCGATCGGCGACGTCGGCCACGTCGACGCCGAGGGCTATCTGTACCTGTCTGACCGCGCGCGCGACATGGTCATCTCCGGCGGGGTCAACATCTATCCCGCGGAGATCGAGGCGTGCCTGCTCGAGCTGGGCGGCGTCCGCGACGTCGCCGTCTTCGGCATCCCGGATGACTCCTTCGGCGAGGCCCTGGCCGCCCACGTCGACGCCGAGCCCGCCGCCGGCCTCACTGAGGCCGCCGTGCGCGAGCACGTCCGCTCCCGGCTGGCCGGCTACAAGGTGCCGCAGGTCGTCGTCTTCGACTCCGACCTCCCGCGCGAGGAGTCCGGCAAGATCTTCAAGCGCCGGATCCGCCAGCGCTACTGGCTCCAGGCCGGACGCAGCATCTGAGCCCGCGCACCTACGCGGGGGCGCCGCCCGGGAGCTTCTCGACGACCATATGAACCCCGGTCAGGTTATTGGCCGGGCGCCGGTGCGCTGTCCGGCCGCGCGTGCCCGTAGGGGTCCTTGGCCGAGCGGTCCTCTGACAGCGAGTCCCGCGAGCCGGTGACGAGCTGCTCGATCGCGTCGGCGAGATGGACGCGGGCGATGTTGTATTCGCCCCGCTGCACGCGGAGCCGGTGGGCCGCCAGCAGGACCTCGGCGTGGGTGTGCCCGGCGGGCGGCTCGAAGCGGTAGGAGGCCAGCTCGATGAGCAGTCCGAGCGGATCGGTGAAGTAGATCGAGTCCATGAACCCGCGGTCCTTGACGCCACTGTGATGGATCCCGCGCTCGTCCAGGCGCTCGACGGTCTGCGCGAACGTCGCCTGAGACAGGGCGAAGGCGAGGTGGTGGACGCAGCCCGGCTCGGTGGGGGTGCGCCCTGGGTCGTGGGTGCGCTCCTCCTTGGTGAAGACGGTGATGAGGCGCCCGTCGCCCGGATCGAAGTACAGATGACTCTCCCCGGCGTTGTCGAGGTTGGGCTGCTCGAACACGAACGGCATCCCGAGCACTCCCTCCCAGAAGTCGATCGAGGTCTGGCGGTCCGCGCCGACCAGCGTGATGTGGTGCACGCCCTGGCTCTGGATCTTGCGCACTTTGGTCACCATCCTGTCTGATCGGTCGGGTTGCGGGCGCGGCCTCGACGTGATTCTTACGTCTTTCCGGGTATACCTTCGGTAGTGGCCCCGGGTATGCTGCACCGCGGCTGCACCGAATCGGCGGGCGACTGCTGGTGGCACTCGCGCCGGTCACACGACCACGCTGCGACCTGCACGCGGGCCGCCGCACCCATCCCACAGCTCAACCCTCCATCGGAGTGCCCATGACCCCGAACCGCTCGCCGTGGCGCGAGGTGCTCGCGCCGTTCGCAGTGCCGTGCCTTCGACGTGGCCTGCTCGCCGTCGCCACATCGGCCCTGCCCTACGTCGCGCTGTGCGTGCTGATGTATCTGTCGCTCAGCGTCTCGCCCGTGTTGACGTTGGCCCTGGCCATCCCGGCTGCGGGGTTCCTGGTCCGGGTCTTCGTCGTATTTCACGACTGCACGCACGGTTCGCTGCTGCCTTCCAAGCGGGCCAACGCTCTCGTGGGCAGCGTCCTCGGCGTGTTTGTGCTGGCACCCTTTCGTCGGTGGCGTCACGACCATGCCGTGCATCACGCGACCTCGGGCGACCTCGACCGGCGGGGAGTGGGCGATGTGATCACGCTGACGATCACCGAATACCAAGCCCGCTCGCGGCGAGGTCGGGTTGCCTATCGCCTCATTCGCAATCCGCTGGTGATGTTCGGATTTGGCCCGGTGATCGCGATGGTCATCGGACCACGGCTCGTGGCCCGTGGGGCGCGTCGGCGCATGCGCAACAGCGTGCTCGGGACCGATGTCGCCCTGGTGGTCCTGGTCGGCGGGGTGTGCTGGCTGATCGGATGGCAGGCCTTTCTCATCGTGTGGGCGCCCGCTGCCCTGCTGGCGGGCTCCGTCGGCATCTGGCTCTTCTACGTCCAGCACCAATTCGAGGATGCCTACTGGCAGAGCAGCGCCGAGTGGAGCTACGCCGACGCGGCTCTGCGGGGCAGCTCGTATCTGAAGCTGCCGCCGGTGTTGCAGTTCTTCACCGGCAACATCGGCTTGCACCACGTGCATCACCTCAACGCGCGCATCCCCAACTACAACCTCCAGCGCGCCCATGAGGCGAGCCCGATGTTCGACGCGGTACCCACGCTGACGCTGTGGGACGGACTGCGCAGCGTCAGGCTCAAGCTCTGGGATGAGCGGGCCGGACGGCTCGTGACCTTCGCCCAGGCCCGGCGCAGCCTCGCAGCGACCTGCTAGGTTGAAACCCTGCGACCGGCGCTGTCGGTCGCGAGGCAGCTCGCTTGGGTCCCGCATGCAGCGGTTTGGGTCAGCGGTCTCACCCAAATCGTACGCGGCCGACTCGCGCCGCCAAGGAGTTATGCATGTCCACAAGATCATTCCCTGATCTCGGCGTCTCGTCTGCCGTCGTCAGTTCCCTTTCTCAGACCGGGATCACCGAGCCCTTTGCCATCCAACGCTCCGTAATCGGCGATGCGATCGCAGGGCGCGACGTGATCGCCAAGTCACCGACCGGATCAGGCAAGACCCTCGCGTTCGGGATCCCGCTGGTCGAGCGCCTCAGCGCCGAGGACCGCCGTCCGGCCGCGCTCGTGCTCGCCCCCACCCGCGAGCTGGCCACCCAGATCGTCGATGACATCCGGGGGATCGCGCACTCGCGCGCCCTGCGCGTCACGGCGGTGTACGGCGGAGTCGGGCTGGTCAAGCAGGCCAAGGATGCCGCCGCCTCACACATTCTCGTGGCGACCCCAGGGCGCCTGGAGGACCTACTGGCGCGTGGGGCGTTCAGCCTTGACCGAATCCGGATGCTCGTCCTCGACGAGGCCGACCGGATGCTCGACATGGGCTTTCGCCCGGCCATCGACCGGATCGTCGCCGGCTGTCCAGAGTCCCGCCAGACGCTGTTCTTCTCGGCGACTCTCGACGGCGAAGCGGGTCGGCTGGCTCACCGCTATGCGCGCAACCCGGCGACCCACCAGGACGGGCCGGCCGCGCGGCGCGCCAACGCCGAGATCGAGCACCGGTTCGTCCCGGTCGCCCATGAGCACCGCGTCGAAGCCCTGGTGCGTGAGCTGCGCCACGATCGCGACCTCACCCTCGTCTTCGTGCGCACCAAGCGCGGAGCCGATCGGCTCGTCAAGCGGCTCGCCGCGCACGGCGTCAAGGCGATGGCGATGCACGGCAACAAGTCGCAGCGACAGCGCGAGCAGGCGCTCTCCCGCTTTGAGTCCGGCGCGGTTGACACCCTCGTCGCCACCGATGTCGCGGCGCGCGGGATCGACGTCGAGAGGATCTCGCACGTCATCAACTTCGATCCGCCCGCCGACAGCGAGACCTATGTCCACCGCATCGGCCGCACCGGTCGTGCCGGCCGTCGGGGCATCGGGATCACGCTCCTCTCACCGGATCAGCATCACGACGTGACGAAGCTGGCCACGCAGCTCGGAATCGACCACGGCCTGCAGGGCGAGAAGCACCGGCGCGTGGCGCCCGACCACGCAGCCCGCGCCGCTGCGCCCGATCACGGAGCCCGCACGGCTGCGCCCGGTGCGCGGTCCTCGCGTCGTCCGCCCCGGCGCCGGCGGCGCCCCGCGACGCGGGCCTGACGGACCGTCGAGCAGCTCATCTGCTCGCGGCCCCTCGGGGTCGCGCAGGCTCCTGGAACCCGAGGGTGGTCTGGAGCTGCCTGCGGCCCGCCGGCGTCACCGTGTACTCCCGGCTGCCGGGCCGGCGGCGGATCCAGCGACGGCGCATGAACGACTCCGCCAGCGCGTCACCGAGGGCGCCGGCCAGGTGTGGCGTGCGCTCGGTGGCGTCGAGGCACTCGAAGGCAAAGCGCTGCCGGCCCGCCGGCGTCAGCGTGGGATCGACACCCAAGGCCCGGAGCACCTCGTGGGCGTTGGGACCGAGGGTGACGATGCCGTTCGCCTGTGACACCAGCGCTCCGGACTTCACCAGGGCGCGATAGAGACGCACGCCGGTCGCGCCGGCGAGATGGTCGTAGCACGTGCGAGAGGGCACCTCGGGGACGGCCGGGTCGCGCCCGGCGCTCATCCTCCCGGTGATGCTGTCCAGCAGCGGAGCGAGCAACTCCAGCCCAGGGTCGGCGAGCTCGTAGGTGATCTGTCGCCCGGATCGCTGTCCGGTGATCAGCCCCGCCTCGCGTAGGCGGCGCAGGTGGTTGGACAGTTGCGGGAGCGGAACCGTCAGCTCGCCGGCGAGCCGGCTGACGGTGGCCGGGCCGGCGTGCCCGAGCCGGTCGATCACACGCAGGCGGATCGGGTCGGCGAGCTGCTTGAGCAGAGCGACGCGCGGGTCGCCGGGACCCTCCGCACGGCGAACATAGTTTTTGCTAGCGTGAACTGTCATTGCATAGTTCAACCTCTCGTGAACCATGACTTTAGCGGGCGGCCGGTTCAGGGCGGACCGTCTGCTGCCGGCGCCCGGGCCCTTGCGCCGGCTGGGGTACGGAACGCTCATCTCCGCGCTCGGCAACGGCGCGTGGTTCACCAGCTGGGCTCTGTTCCTGACAAGGTCGGTGGGGCTCTCGCCCGGGCAGGTGGGTGTGGGAATGAGCGTCGCGGCTGTCTTCGGCGTCGTGTTCGCCCCCGTGTTCGGCTGGCTGGGAGACCGCGTCGGCGCCCGCGAGACCTTCGCCGCGCAGCTCATCGCCCAAGCCCTGTCCGCGCTCGCGTTCGCCGTGGCACACGACATGACGGTGTTTCTCGTGGTGGCCGGTCTCTCGCAGATCGCCGGCAGCGGCACGGGCGGTCCGCGCAACGCGCTGGTCCTCGGTCTCAGCGAACCGGGCCGTCGCCTGCCGGTCCTCGGGCAGCTTCGGGCCATCAGCCATGTCGGCTGGGCGGTGGGGGCGGTCGTCGGGGGCGCGGTCATCAGCGTCAACACCCGTCCCGCCTACCTGGGGCTGATGGCAGTGAACGCGGCGAGCTATCTCGCCTACGCCGGACTCGTGGCCAGCGTGCCGCGGGTCGCGCGGCCGCGGGAGAGCACCCGGGCGCGGGGCGTGCGGGTCGTCAAGGATCCGCCGTACATGAGCCTTGCCGCTCTCACGGGCGTGCTCGCCCTCTGCTGGGCGATGCTCTCGAGCGGGCTCCCACTATGGGTGGCCCTCCATACTCACGCGCCTCAGGCGATCTCGGCGATCGTCGTCGTGCTCAGCTCCCTGGGCATCGCCCTCTTCCAGGTCCGCATCAGCCGCGGGATCACCTCGCCGCGGCGCGCCGCACGGGGAGTACTCGGCTCAGGGGCCGCGCTCGCCGCGGCGTGCCTGGTCCTTGCCGCTACCGCAGGGCTGGGAGGACCGGCGGCGATCGGCCTCATCCTCGGCGCGGCGGCCCTGCACCTCATCGGCGAGCTGCTCTTCGTCGCCTCCTCGTGGGGGCTGTCGGTGCCCCTCATGCCATCCGACGCCCCGAGTGAGTACCAGGGCGTGTTCGCCACGGGGGAGTCTCTGGCTCTGATGCTCGCTCCCGCCCTGATGACGACGTTGATCGCGGACTGGGGGCAGCCGGGCTGGATCGTGCTCGCCCTCGTGTTCATCGTGCCTGCGATCGCGGTCACCCCCGCCACCAAGTGGGCGCTGGCAACGCGCCCGCCGGCGCGGCTGTCCGGCGGCGAACCGGTGCCGTTGCTTTGCAACCGGCCCTCTTCCAAACGGCCCGAGACGAGCTACGTTGGCGGGCAGCCCGACGCGACCTGAGCGCTGACGGTGCGATCGACCAGTGCATTGCTGGCAGACGGCGTAGCGGTACCCCAGCGACTCTGGAACGGCTCACACGCCGAAGGAGATGCGATGCCGACGCGCCCGACCTCACGACCTCATCCAGGCCCCGGCGGTTCCGGGGCCGATATCAATGCCCTGATCGACCGCTGGCAGCGCGAGGCCGACGAGGCTGCTCGGGACGCGCTCTTCTATCGGTTCCAGCCGCTGGCTCGCAGGTTGGCCCATCGCTATCGCACGCCTCACGAGCCGTTTGAGGATCTGATGCAGGTCGCTTCCGTCGGGCTGCTGGGCGCCATCGACCGCTTCGATCCGCGCCGCGGGAGCAGCTTTGCCAGCTTTGCCATCCCCACGATCCTCGGGGAGCTCAAGAAGCATTTCCGCAGCACGGGCTGGGCCGTCCACGTGCCGCGCGGCCAGCAGGAGCTGTCTCTGAAGATCGAGCAGGCCGTCCGCCAGATCGGTGCCGAGTCGGGGCGTCACCCCCGCGTGGGCGAGTTGGCGGAGTACATGGAGGTCAGCACCGAGGAGGTCGTCGCCGGCCTCGACGCAGGTACCGCCCATTACGCCATGTCGCTCGATGCACCGCTCGCCCCGACTGAGCCGGATGACCCCGACCGCCTGATCGACACGATTGGTCGTCAGGACGATGGCTATGCGCTGGTGGAGACGACCGCGTCGATGGCGAGCGCCATCGTCCGACTGCCCTATTGCGAGCGCCGGGCCCTCTCGCTGCGGCTGGAACGCGACATCAAGCAGAGCGAGATCGCCGAGGAGCTCGGGTGCTCGCAGATGCAGGTCTCACGTCTGCTGCGGCGAGCCGCCGCGCACCTCCACGAGATGACCGGAATCTCCTCACCGTGAGTGACCCGCCTGAGCCCCTGTGAGTCGCTTGCCCAAAGCGACGCGCGTCACCGCACGCCGCACGGTGCGTAGCCGTCCACCGCGCGGGTAGTGATCTCGGAAGTCAACCAACGATCACGGGAGCCTGATATGGCAGACGAACTGCAGGGCAAGACGATCGCGATCATCGCCACCGACGGCGTGGAGCAGGTGGAGCTCACCGAGCCGCGCAAGGCCGTCGAGAATGCCGGCGCCACCACCGTGCTGCTGGCCCCCGAGGCCGGGGAGATCCAGGCGATGAACTCCGACATCAACCCGGCGGACACGTTTCCGGTCGACAAGGCGATCGGCGACGTGTCGCCCGACGCCTACGACGGCCTCATCCTGCCCGGCGGCACGGTCAGCGCCGACCGGTTGCGCCTGGAGGACGGGGTGGTCTCCTTCGTGCAGAAGTTCGTGGAGTCCGGCAAGCCCGTCGGGGTGATCTGCCACGGACCGTGGGCCCTGGTGGAGGCAGATGTGGTGCGCGATCGCACCCTGACCTCGTTCCCCAGTCTCCAGACCGATATCCGCAACGCCGGTGGCAAGTGGGTCGACGAGGAGGTCGTCGTGGACCAGGGCTTGGTCACCTCGCGTAACCCCGACGATCTGCCTGCCTTCTGCGCCAAGATCGTCGAGGAGTTCGCCGAGGGCAAGCACGAAGTCGCCCCGGCCGGCGCCACCGCCTGAGCGGGGCGCCACCGCCTGAGAGGGGCCGGCGCCACCGCCTGAGAGCGGGGTGGCCTGAATCGACGCCACGGCCCGCCGGCGGCCCGGCCCGCCGG
>JBAQGP010000957.1:0-1560 GCA_049287845.1 Solirubrobacteraceae bacterium
GTGGACCATCGCCGCCAGGGTTCCGGCCAGCCGGGCCCGTGGCGGACGCCCGGTGAGCGCGCCGACGAAGTCCTTGCGGCTCACCGCCAGGAGGATCGGGCGGCCGAGGCCATGCAGCGCCGGCAGCGCGCGCAGGACGGCGATCGTCTGCGCCGGAGTCTTTGAGAAGTCCGGGCCGGGGTCCACCATGATCTGCTCGAAGGCCACACCGCGAGCTGTCGCCAGCTCGATCCGCTCGGCCAGGAACCGCTGCACCTCCCCCACGATCCGGTGGTCGAGGCTGGGGTCGTGGTACTGGGTCTTGGGCGGCGCGATCGTGTGCATCACAACGAGCGCGGCGCCCGTCTCGGCGCAGACGTCCGCCAGCTCGGGATCGCGCAGGCCGCTCACGTCGTTGACGATCGAGGCGCCGGCGGCGATCGCCGCACGCGCCACCGCCGGCTTGTAGGTGTCCACGGACACGCGCGCGCCCAGCCCGCCCGCCACCGCCTCGATCAGCGGCACCACGCGCTCGATCTCCTCAGCGGCGGCGACCGGCGGCCGGTTGGTCACCCCCGACTCACCGCCGATGTCGATGATGTCGGCTCCGTCTGACAGCAGGGAGCGCGCCAGCGACACCCGCGCCTCGAGCGTCTGGGCCAAGCCACCATCGGAGAACGAGTCGGGCGTTGCGTTGACGATCCCCATGATCTGGACCCTCCCACCCCGCTCGTCCCCTCCGCCGAGAGCGATCTCGCCGCGACTGGTGGCCAGCGTGCGCGCCGGCGCACTCACGATCCAGAGGCGGCGCCCGCCACGGGGTCTGCGGGCACATCGGGCGACGCCCATGCGCGATAGCAGGCGGACGCCTCCAGCATCGCCGCGTGCGCCTGACGGCAGCCGCGGCAATGTCCCAGGTGCTCGATCAGCCAGTCGTCGTCGGCGGCGGTGACCTCCTCGCCATCCTGACGGCGGGCGATGGTCCGCAGCGCGCGTTCGCGCTCGTCGCACTCAGGCTGCGGCGCACCGGCCCCGCGCAGTTGTGCGCGGAGGTCGAGACGCGCCTGCGCCAGCACCATGGCCACCACGTCGGCCGCCACGCCGGTGGCCCCGGCGATCTCGTCGTGGCTCAGGCGCAGGAGCTCGCGCAGCGCCAGCGCCTCTTGCTGGGCGATCGGCAGTCCGCTCGCGGCGGCCGCCAGCTCCCGGGCGATCGCCTCGGGCAGCGCGGCGGGGTCCGTCGGACGGTCGTCGTCGCCTGGGCCGCTGGCGGCCGGTGCGTTGGGCGCCGGCTCGGAGGCGGGCTCTGAGCCCTGGCGAACCGCGGCCACTGTGGCGCGGAGCATGGCGGAGCGGTCTGCCTTGCCGCCGGCGCGGCCCGCCGCCTCAGCGGCGCGGGCGCCCGGACCCTCACCCAGCATCCGCACGCAGAATCGAGCCAGGTCGTCCATCGCAGTGCGAGCTTACGCAACCGCGCGGGCCGCGTCGCCCAGCGCGATGCCCTCGGCCCTGGCCTCCTGCGCGAAGCGGGCCACCTCGGCGTCGACACGGGCGGCGTCCCACCCGAGCACAGGGCCCATC
>JBAQGP010000958.1:0-1534 GCA_049287845.1 Solirubrobacteraceae bacterium
GACCGGCCACGCCCGCCAGCACCCACCAGCCGGCGGCGATCGGCACGACGAGCGGATGCTCGCCGCCCACGGCGCCGGCCAGCGTCACCGCGGCCAGAGCGCTCGCCGCCGCGGCGCTGATCAACACGGTGGTACGCAGGAACTCGGCGAATCGCACCGGCGCTCACTCACCGCTGAGAAGGGTGAGCAGCTCGCGCACGCCCTGAGGGCCGTCGACGACGACGTCGGCTTCATCGTGAATCTCCGAAGGACCCTCCTCGGACTGGACCCCCACGCGCAGTGCCCGGGCGAGCCGGCCCTCCGCCACCAGCGAGCCGAGGGCGCGGAACGCGTCGATGTCGGTCGTGTCGTCGCCGACGTAAAGCGCCATCTCGATGTCCGGACCGACCTCTTTGAGCAGTCGGGTGATCCCCGATCCCTTGTCGATCTTGACCGGGGGGCGGACCTCGAGCACCTTGCGCCCCCAGTGGGTGTGCAGGCCGGCCGCCTCGGCGCGCTCGGCGATGGCGTCGACCGTCGTCTTGGCAGCGTCCTCATCGGGGGCTCCGCGCCAGTGGAAGGCGACGATCGGCCCCTTGTCCTCGAGGCGGACGCGGCGCTTGCGCGTCTCCGCGGTGTCGCTCTCGCGACCAAAGTCGTGGATGCGCCGGATCCAGTCGGCGACCCCGGCGTCGAGCACGGCCTCGGTCCACCCCGCGCGTAGCAGCTCCACGCCGTGGGAGCCGACGTAGTTGATCGAGCCGATGGAGACCATGGCGCGGGCCTCGGAGGCACGCCGGCCGGTGACGCACGCCACCAGCCCGTAGCTCCGCGCCACCACGATGAGCAACTGGCGGGTGGACTCCGACACGTGCGCGTCGGAGGCGTGGTCGACGATCGGTGCCAGCGTCCCGTCGATGTCGAACATGACCGCGGTGCGCTGGGGGTACTGGCGCAGAGGAGCGAGCGCCTCGGATAGGAGCGCTGAGGTCACGCGCCTAGTATGCCCTCTCTGAGTCCGGCCGGGCATGTCGGACTGGGCACCGGCAGATACCATGCAGCCCTCCAGATGAGCGACGTGAACCCGATCTCGCCCACCCCCCGCGGTTATGCGGTGTCCCATCTGGACGAGATGGGCGAGGGCTTCGGGTTTCGCAAGGTCCGTCGCGAGCTCGGAGTGACCGCCTTCGGCATCAACGCCGTCGTGCTGCCGCCGGGCTACGCGACGGGGATGCACTTCCATGAGCAGCAGGAGGAGACCTACTTCGTGCATCAGGGCCAGGTGGAGTTCCGCTTCGGGGACGGGTCCACGCATGTCGTGGGAGCGGGCGGGATCGCGCGAGTCGATCCGTCCACCCCTCGGGGGATGCGCAACGTCGGACAGGACGCCGCCATCGTGGTGGTGGCCGGCGGCAAGGACGGCTACGTGGGGCGAGACGGGCAGGCCGTGGGCGAGAACCCGCGGGGTGTCCCGCCGGGCGCCTAGACGCGTCCCCGCTGCTGTGACGCCGGCCGCGCCCCCCACGGTGTTGCTGCTGCACGGCCAGCCCGGGGG
>JBAQGP010000959.1:0-5181 GCA_049287845.1 Solirubrobacteraceae bacterium
CACGCGGGCTGACCGCCGCCCACTGGCGCGCCCGAGCCCGGTCGCCGCCACCCGGCAGCAGCAGGCACACGCTAGAGCCCGCGCAGCGTGGCGACGGCGAGCGCCGCGACGCCCTCCTCGCGCCCGATGAAGCCCATTCCCTCCCCGCGCGTCGCCTTGACGCTCACATGACCGAGGTCCAGCTCGAGGGCAGCCGCCAGACGGGCGCGCATCCGCTCGCGCACCGGGGCCAGCTTCGGCCGCTCGATCACCACCGTGGCATCGACATGTGCGACCGCGAAGCCGGCGTCACGCAGCAGCGCCACGGTCGCGCGCAGCAGCTGGATCGAGTCGGCGTCGCGGTAGCGGGGATCGGTATCGGGAAAATGCTGGCCGATGTCGCCCAGGGCACAGGCGCCGAGCATCGCATCGATGATCGCGTGGGTGAGCACATCTGCGTCCGAGTGCCCCTCGAGGCCGAGCTCGTGCTCCAGCTCCACGCCCCCGAGCACGAGCCGCCGGCCGGCGACGAGCCGATGACAGTCGTAGCCGATCCCCGTGTTCATGTCCGCAGCTGCGCCAGCAGGAGCTCGGCCACGCGGAGGTCCTCCGCCGTGGTGATCTTCATGTTGCCGGGGTCTGAGCCGAGGATGCGCACGACGCCGCCGGAGCGCTCGACCAGCCACGCGTCGTCGGTGGCACGGCCCAGCTCCTCGTCGGAGGCCATGACCAGCGCCCGCTCCAGCGCGGCCCGCCGGAATACCTGTGGCGTCTGCACCGCCCACAGCGTGGAGCGATCCAGGGTGCGGGCCACGGTGACGCCGTCGTCGGCCACCTGCTTGATTGTGTCGGCGACCGGCGCCGCGGCGATCACGGCGGCCGCCTCCGGATGTCGTTCGAGCTCCCCGAGCGCCTGTTCGAACAGCCGTGGCGTGGCCAGTGGCCGGGCGGCGTCATGGACGATGACAGGGTCTTGACCGGGGCACGCGGCGAGGGCGTTACGTACCGAATGAGACCGCTGGGACCCGCCGGAGACGGCGAGCGTGCCCTCCGGGGCGGCATCGAGCTCCTCGGCGGGGAGCGCGATCACGATCTGCGTGACCGCCGGGACGGCCCGCACGGCCGCGACGCTCCACTCGAGCATCGGGCGCCCGCAAAGCGGGACGAGCGCCTTGGGGCGGCTGGACCCAAGGCGCTCGCCTCGTCCTGCGGCCACGATGAGGGCGACCGCCATCGGGTATCGATCCCGCCCGCCCGGCGCCTACTTCGCGGCGACGGCCACCTTCCCGTTGCCATTGCTGGTTCCGTGGGCGTGAGTGTCGAGCAGCAGACCGTAGAGGTGCTCCTCCACTTCCTGCTCGCCCATGCCCAGCGCGTACATCAGCTCTGAGGCCAGGATCTTCTTGGCGCGGGTGAACATCTGCTTCTCGCCGGTCGAGAGCCCCTTCTCAGATTCGCGGATGGCGAGATTGCGTACGACCTCGGCGAGCTCGTAGATGTCGCCCGTCTTGATCTTGTCGCGGTTGTGCTTGAAGCGCCGGTTCCAATTCTTGGGCATCTCCGAACACTCGTCCTGAAGCACCGCGAGCACCTTCTTGACAGTCTCTTCGTCGATCACGCGGCGGAGGCCGGCGAGCGCCGCGTTCTCGGTCGGCACCATGACCGTCATGTCGTTGTGGAGGATCTTGATCGTCAGGTACTCACGGCTCTCGCCGAGGACTTCCTTGACCTCCTTGCGAAGCACCTTGCCCGCTCCGTGGTGCGGATAGACGACACTGTCGCCGATCTCGAACTCGATCTGCGGCGGCGTCTCGATCGACTCAAGATCATCCAGGTGCTCTTCCATTAGCTCTGTGATGGTGTCCTCCTCTGTCAAGGCGGCGCGGGCAGGATCCCGCTCGCGATTTACGTCTGCAGGTACCGATCAACGAGGTTGATCTCCTGCTGTCGGCGAAGGCCCTCCCGGATGTCCTTCGCCCGGATCTCGCCGACTCCGTCGACGGTCTCCAGCTCGCCGTCCGATGCGGCGAGCAGTTCCTCCAATCCTCCGAATTCAGTCACGATCCTCTGAACAACGAGACGAGGGAGCCTGGGTATTCGGCCCAATATCCGAAATCCACGCGGAGAGACCGGATAGTCAAGTGTGTTGAGCTTGCGGTCGTAGCCCAGCAGCTCGGCCAGACGGCCGAAATCGAGCAGATCCTGATGCGCCAGGCGGGCCAGCTGGTCCAGCACGATGGCAAAGCTGTCGTCGGTGTCCTCAACCAGATAGTCGTGGACCAGGGCGGCCTTGTCGGCCGCGACCCCGACCATCGTCTCGTCGAGCTGCATCTCGATGAGGCGGCCCTCGGTGCCGAGCTCGACGATGTAGCGCTCGATCTCAACCGCCATGCGCGTCACGAGCTCGACGCGCTGGAGCACCGTGAGCACGTCATGCAGGGTGACCCCGCCCTCGAACTCCAGCGCGGTGAGCCGCGTGGACACCTGGTCCAGACGGCTGCGGTACTTGTCGAGCGTGGCCAACGCCTGATTGGCCTTGGCCAGGACAACGGGGATGTCCTCCAGGATGTACTTGATCCCATCGATGTAGAGCGAAACGACCTCACGCCGCTCGGACACGGCCACCACCATCGCGTCGGTCTGCTTGGAGACGCGCTCGGCGGTCCGATGGCGGGTACCGGTTTCCCCCGTGAGAATCGTCGGGTCCGGCGTGAGCTGCACGTTGACGTGGACGATCTTGGTCGCGTTGGAACTCAGCGCGATCGCCCCATCCATCTTGGCCAGCTCGTAGAGGAAGGTCGGCGAGTAGTCCACGTCGAGCTTGATCCCGCCGGAGAACATGAAGCCGAGCTCGTCGGCGTCTCCAATGACGATGAGCGCGCCGGTACGGGCGTCGACGATGTTGTCGATCCCCTCGCGCAGCGAGGTGCCGGGCGCCACCATCTCAAGCGCCCTCATGATCCGGGACTCTTGTCGAGATTCGAGCTCTTCTTTGAGCTCTTCCCCGGAACGCGGCGGCATCAGAATGAGATTTTAGCTCAGGTTCGGTCCTTTTCGTCCTCTTCCGTGCCGCGGTCCTTGCCGGAATGCGCACACTCGCGCGCGTACCGCACGGTTTGGCGTGCGCGACTGCAACCGATTGCAGCCCGACGGGGTGAACGGCGCGGTGCGGCTCCGCGGTTCGGCGCGTCGAGCGGCGACTCAGGCGGCCCTCACCACCTCCTTCGCGGGGGCGAGGGCCGCAGCGAGCGCGCCACGCAGCATCTTGTGAGTCTCCGGCTGCAGGACGGGCGCCAAGCCGAAGCGCTCGGCCTCCGCCAGCCGCCGGTCCGCGTGCCCCACGCTGCGCAGCTCGCCGGTGAGGCCGAGCTCTCCGAAGCACGCCAGCGGCCGGGGTGGATGGGACTGGTTATCCGTGAGCGCGACCCGCTTGGCCGCAGAGGCCACCGCCAGCGCGACGGCCAGGTCGGCCCCCGGCTCATCGACGCGCACGCCCCCGACGACGTTGACAAACACGTCGGCGTTGCCCAGCCCGATGCCGCCGTGACGACCCAGCACAGCCAGCACGAGCGCCACCCGATTGCGGTCGAGGCCGGCGACCACCCGCCGGGGCGGCACGAGCTCCGAGGAGCTGACCAACGCCTGCACCTCCACCAGCAGCGGCCGCGAGCCCTCCATGGCGCAGAGCACCACGCTGCCGGGTGAGCGCGTCGCCTCGGCCACGAACCGGGCCGAGGCGTCCAACACCTCGACCAGGCCGTCATCGCGCATCTCGAACACGCCGGCCTCGTTGGTGGACCCGAAACGGTTCTTGATGGCGCGCACCGTCCGATAGGTCCGCTCGCGCTCACCTTCGAACTGCAGCACGCAATCCACCAGGTGCTCGAGCACGCGCGGCCCCGCCAGCGCGCCCTCCTTGGTCACGTGACCCACCAGCAGGACCGCGATCTGCCGGTGCTTGGCCACCTGCATGATCTCGCCGGCGACCTCGCGAACCTGCGCGACCGAGCCGGCCGCCGAGGACAGGTCGGTCGAGTGCAACGTCTGGACGGAGTCGATCACGCATACCTCGGGGCGCTCCTGCTCCAGCGTCGCGAGCACCGCATGCAGATCGGTCTCGGCGATCACCGGGACGGCCAGCGCCTCACCGCCGCCCAGGCGCTGCGCGCGCAGGCGGATCTGGGCCGCCGATTCCTCGGCCGACACGTACAGCGTGCGGCGACCGGCGGCGCAGAGGTTGGCCAGCGCCATCGTCGTCAGCGTCGACTTGCCGATCCCGGGCGCGCCACCGATCAGCACCAGCGATCCGGGCACGATCCCTCCCCCGAGGACATTGTCGAGCTCCCCGATCCCGGTGCTCAGGCGGTCATGATCGATCGCTTCGACGTCGGCGAGGGCCACCGGCTTGACCGGCGCCGCGCGAGAACGGGCGTCGAGACGGCCGCCACCACCACCGCCGTCCTTCGTCGCCGTGGGCCGCACCTGCTCCACCAGCGTGTTCCACTCCCCGCAGGCGGGGCAGCGTCCCGCCCAGCGGGCGGTCTCGTGCCCGCAGGCGGAGCAGACGTGGACGGAGGTGGGCTTGGGCATCGCGGTCCCAGCCTACGGATGGGTCCCGACGCCATACCCGCTCTGTGACGCGATTGGCACAAACGACACCGGCCCGAGCCAGAGGGCCCGGGCCGGTGTCAAAGGCAGCTACGGATGTGAGCTACTCGGACTCGGCCGGAGGCTCGGAGGCCTCACCCTCGGGCGCGGCCTCGCCGGCCGGCTCGCCCTCGGTGCCACCCTCGGCGCCGACGCCGACCGGCGTGGGCGCGGGAGCGGGCTCGATGACGGAGAGCTTGACGTCCTCGTCGTCGGTACCCGGTTCGCCCGGCTCGACCAGGACCGTCGAACCCGACGGCACCTGCGAGCGTAGGACGAAGTCCGCCAGCGGATCCTCGATGTAGCGCTGGATGGCCCGGCGCAGGGGCCGTGCCCCCATCGCCGGATCCCAGCCCTTGTCGACCAGCAGATCCTTGGCCTCCTCGGACAGCTCCAGCTGGAGCTCGCGGTCGGCCATGGACTCGCGGATGCGCAGGAGCAGCAGCTCCACGATCTCCTTGATCTCGTCCTTGGCCAGCTTGTGGAAGACGATGACGTCGTCGATCCGGTTGAGGAACTCGGGCCGGAAGACCTTCTTGAGCTCGCCCATGATCC
>JBAQGP010000960.1:0-6058 GCA_049287845.1 Solirubrobacteraceae bacterium
CGTTCGGCCGGGGTGAAGGTGTGCTCCAGGATGCACACGAGCGTGTCCGGGCCGGCGTAGCTGCTCCGGACCTTGGTCGGCCCCCGACCGAATTGGTCTTTGTAGATCTGCACCATCGCGCGGGAGATCTCCTCCAACGGTCTGCGTTCACCAGCCGCGGAACTCTCAAGACCTTGCATCGGGGTGCTGCCCGGTGCGCCATCAGGATCTGCCATATCTGCCTACTCTCCTGCCCGAATCGGGAACTCGTGGCTGAGCAGGGGCACGAAGTGCGCAGCGACGGCGAAGGGCGCGCGTCCGTCGGAATGTCGTATGAACAGCGGCGTCCGCGCGCTTTGAGGCCGGTGACAAGAACCCGTTCAGAGCGCCGCCCACTAGTGTTGCTACCCAGAGCACGCGGTCACAAGCATCCCGTCGACGTCCACGATCCACCAACGCCTCACAGACGAGACGCGCAGTCTGACCTCGCATATGGTGGCGGTCCGTGGACGAACACTGGTGAGCTACGCCAGCCCAGCCCATGTCGGGCTGGTCGACCATGACTACGCCAACACCAGGCTCGCTCTGACGTATGAGTCACCCAATACCGCGCCGGCACGACCGCCCCATGGGCGAGGAGGAGTGCTGGTATCACAAAGTCCTCAGTTCCTGGCCTACCTCGCGAGCCTCATCGGCGGCGCGGGCGGGTGACCGACCGGGCCGCCAGCAATCCGTTCGGAGACGAATCAGCCGTCTCAGTCGCGATCGACCATCGGAC
The DNA here is from genome assembly GCA_049287845.1 of Solirubrobacteraceae bacterium. Lineage (GTDB taxonomy): Bacteria > Actinomycetota > Thermoleophilia > Solirubrobacterales > Solirubrobacteraceae > Palsa-465. Next base: position 758 of record JBAQGP010000960.1, read on the forward strand.
GCTTTCCGGCGGTGCCGGAAGCCCTCGGGCTAGCGATCTGGTCGTCTCATCGCCCAACGCTCTACGGACAGTTCGTGAGGCAGCCGGCATGCGCATCATCGCGTGCGATAACGGCTACCATCACCGGGTAGAGGTTCTCTCAGAATCTTCGCTGAGGAGGGCAGGATTCTTGTTCAAGGGCCGCACGGCTCGTGGATGTGGTTTCTGCCCTTCGGCTCTGCGGAGAGCAACGGCGGGATCTCCTTCTCTCGTTCCCACAGGCAGCAACACTCGGGCTTCCGGGCAAGCGCATGACTGAAGGGAAAACGCCGCCTGAGCCTCATGCCCTGTTGCCTGGCGCACCCCCTCATGGGCACGAGAGCAGGCCGACATGGCAGATGCAGACGACAGGTCCGGCAGCGAGAGCACGCCTGGAACCACCCCGATGCAACCGTTCGAGAGCTCCGCAGCAGGAGAGCGCCACCCACTGCAGGAGATCTCCACCGCGATGGTGCAGATCTACAAGGATCAGTTCGGACGCGGCCCCACCAAGGTCCGCACCAACTACGCCGGGCCGGATGCTCTGGTGTGCTTGCTGGAGCACACCTTCACCCCCGCCGAACGTAACCTGCAGGCAATGGGCGAACATCAAAGACTGCGAGACATCCGGATGTTATTTCAATATGCCGAGGAAGCCCGATTCGTTGCGCCCGTTGAACGCATCACCGGACGGAAGGTCCGAGCGTTCATCAGCGGCATCGACACCAACGCGGATGTCGCCTCAGAGCTGTTCGTGCTCGAGCCAGACTCCGAGCCGCCCTCGCCGAATCGTTGAAGCCCGGCAGCGAGGGCCGCGCCTGCTCTCAGCAATGACGCGTCCCCCGGCGCAAACATCGGATGCCGGGACGATTCCTTCCTCGCACAGCGTGCTCACCACCGCCAAGATCACGCGTGCTCACCGGCGAGCGCACGCCGCTACGGACGAGCCGGAACGAGTAATGCCGGGCTGTGGCGGACGCCTCACTCCTTGGCCGTCAGGTCAGACCTTCCCGGTAGCGATGTAAGCCAGCACGTAGTAGCCGAATCCAGCGAGTCCCATCCCGACCGGGATCGACCCGATCAGGGTCCAGGTGGCCCAGCGATCGTGCTTGCCCACCGCTTCAACCGCCGCCTCCTGTGAGGTCACGCCGTTGTAACGCGCCACGAACGTCGGCACCAGCTTGTGGTACACGGCGAGCGGCTTGCCCACCGCACGTCGACGCTCGGCGAAGAACAGCTGCACGTCGTCGTAGACACCCCGGCCCACGCGACGAGCGAACACAATCGAGGCGAACAGGCCGACCACCTTCTGCGATACGTTGCCCGTCCAGAGGCTCTGAACCACTGCATCCGAGGACACCTGGTGAAGATGCACGTGCGCAAGGCCGTGCTGGATGAGGTGGGCAACGCCGGCTCCGATCGCGAAGCCCGGGATCGCGTACACGAGGACCAACAACGGCAGCGCCAGCATCTGCCAGCCGGACGTTCGGCGGTCGTCCTTGAGATTCGGAATGTGGAGGGCGATCTCGAGGTTGTCGACCCAAGTGCGCGGCTTGCGCTTCACCTTGTAGTGATTCCAGATGATCGACTGGGCCAGGACTCCGCCAAGAAGCCCTTCGCCCACGTTCCGAATCAAGTGGCGCCACTCGGCCCAGTGAGCCTTCGAAAGCAGCGCGAGATGAACGTGCAGCCCCCAGAAGCGCAGTCCGCCGATGAGGGCGTGGTCCCAGTCGTACTTGACGCCGGGGATGGTCTGAAAAGCGAGGTAGTACAGAGCAACGACGATCAGGGTGCCGATGTGGAGGAGCGCCAAGCCGTCGAGCGCAAGCAGGAGCTTGTTCCTGATCCACCTCAGCGGATGGCGCAGCAGCGTCGCATCCAGCGGGGGCGGTGGCTTCGGGCGTCGCCTGCGCTGCCAGAACGGCAGCCTGGGCTCAGTGGATGTCGCGCTCATGACTGCATCTCCGTTCAGGCTACGAGATCCCGTTCCCAGCAGGGCCGGATTGGTCGCGGCCGCTCCATACGTCTTAGATGCCGAACACTCACGGTGCCGGCGCTCCGGCGTAATGGCAATCAGACAAGCGATGTAACGCTTTGGGCGTCCGGCACCTTCTATTGGTACATGTTCCGCTCGACGAGCTCTGCGAACCGCACCGATGCGGAGCTGTTGCTTGCTTCGCTACAGGATCCGGACGCCTTCGGCGTCTTGTATGACCGCTGGGCCGCGCCACTGCTCGGATATTTCGTCAACCGCGTCCGAGACGTCGAGGTCGCGGCGGATCTCGTTGCGGAGACGCTGGCTGTGGTGTTTGAGAAGCGGTCGCGTTTTCGCGATATAGGCGATCCGGCGTCGGCCTGGTTGTACACGATCGCTGGGCGAGAGCTATCGCGATACCTGCGCCGCCGACGCGTCGAGTTAGGAGCGCTCCAACGGCTGGGGCTCACGCGCCCTCCGGTCGACGAGGAATCGGCGCGTGCGATCGAAGCTCTCATCGATCACGACGCACACGAGCACCCCCTGGCCGCGGCTCTCCAAGGTATTTCGAAGGCTGAGCGAGACGCAGTTGAGCTGAGGGTTTTCGAAGAGCTCGAATACCGGGAGATAGCGACGCGGCTCAACTGCAGCAAGGTCGCCGCTCGCGTGCGTGTGCACCGAGGCCTAGCTCGACTCACCAAGGCGCTGGAGGCAGCCCGATGACCAACCAGGAGATCCCATTCCTACAGGCACTGCGCGCTGAATTTGATCGCGCGGCCACACGCGAGAACGCGATGGACGCGGAGTCGCCAGACGCACACGGGCGAAGGTGGGCGCTCCCCGCTGCGGTAGCGCGGCAGGCGGGAAGGGGACGGATATTGGTGGGCGGCGGCGGGCTGGTCGGGGTTGCGGCCGTTGCTGTCGCAGTCCTTGTCCTCACAGCAACAAATGCGACGCCTCCAGCGTGGGCGGTCGCCGACCACCACGACGGGACCGCGACCGTAACGCTGCGTCAGATCAGTGCGATCGGCCCGCTCAATGCCCGTCTTACCGAGCTGGGGATCCGAAGCAAGGCGGTTCCGGTCCGCGCCAACTGCAAGGATCGGATCCCTCTGGGCTACTCCCACTGGAAGACGTCTTTGGGCTACAAGGTGACAATCGGGAACCGGTGGTTGCGGCAAGGCTGGACAGGGATCATGGCCGTCAAGCAGGATCCCCACGGCGGGATTGACGCTGCTTTCGCTGCTGTCCCTCCCGGTCACGTTCCAGACTGCGTCTCCGACGTTGTCCTGCAGCCACTGAGGCCGTGACTCGAGCGACGAGCGGGAGCCTCGGCGGCCCTGGGCAATGGTTCGAGTCAGTGGGACTCATTGGCGAGCTGGCGTACGGCGTCGGCGTAGCGTGCCGCCGCCGACCACGCCGGTCGGCCTGGTGGGAGCTCAACGACGAACGCCGTGCCGGCCCAGCGCTGGTGGTTCTCCCACGTGGCGACGCTTCCGGGGTAGCGCGGTAGCCGCCTCAGGGGCAATCGGCTCAGGGCGGCGAAGCGGGCCTCGATGCGGGCGTCTCCTCCGGATCTATCGGTGAGCGCCTGTGGCTGGTGAAACCAGATTGTGAGCCGGGGCCGGAGGCGTAGGATCAGCGTGCGTGCGAGACGACTCTCGGGCTCTGAGAGTGCCCGTGGTCCTGCGTATTGCTGGTCGCCGGGATGGCCGAGCAGCCGCCATCCGAACGGGAAGTTGCGGTTGAGATCGACGTGGTGAGCGTTTTGCCGGGTACCTGCCGCGACACCGTCGGGATTGAGGTCGCGGATGATCCAGATCGCCGATCGCCGGGGCGCGGGCCCGGCGGCCAGCCGGTCTGCGACCGGGATCCCCGCCGGTTCGTTGCCATGGATGCATCCCACCACGAGCACTGGGTGAGGGGCGTTGGGATCACCGAGCACGATCGCGCGGATGGGTCGGCCGCGCACGGAGCGTCCGAGGCTTACCATCGAGCGGAGCATCCGTCGCTGCGGGACGACGGGCAGTGGCGGCGTGGTGACCGAAGGCTCGGCGGTGCCGCTGCAGCCAGCGAGGCTGCTCACGACGATGGCTGCCGAAGCGGTCGCGGCCATCGAGACGCTACGCCGTCGCCACAGCCCGAGGTAGATTCGATGGTCGGTCAGGAGTCCCGTGCCGGTGTCAGAGGTCTCGGAGTTCTTCGATTGCGGGGCGGCGTAGGGCGCGTAGGGTGATGAGCCCGGCGGCAAAGACGGTCGCCACGACGACCAGGCCGACCCCGATCAGGTAGCCCCACGGGACCGAAAGGAAGTCGGGTGGGGGATCGAACACGCCGGTCAGGACGTCGATCAGGGTGATGGAGAGCCCCGTTGCGATGGCTGCGCCGAGGATCAGGCCGCCGGCGGTGACGAAGATGGATTCGCCCCACACGAACCCGCCGAGTTGCCGGGTGCGGGCACCGAGCGCGCTGGCGATCGCGAACGTGCGCCGGCGCTCTTTGAAGCCGAGCCCGAGCGCGAGGCCGCTTGCGGCGGCGGCGAGTACGAGCGCGAAGCCCAGCTCGATGCGGGTCAGCCCGGACAGTTCAACGGCGGTCAGGTTGGATCCGACGACCTGGCGCTGGTTGACGATGTCGGTGACCTGCGCGCTTGATCCGAGGATGCGAGCGATCCGCTTGTGGACGATGACGGGACTGGTCCCGTCGGTCTGCACGAGGAAGCTGCCGACGGCGTCAGATCCGGTTCGGGCGGCGATGTAGCTCTGGTTGGCAACGAAGAACGAGTCCTTGGGAGCAGTGGGAAACTCTTTGGCGACGCCCTCATAGCGGAACGGGATCGTGGTGAGCTGCTTGTTCTGCCCGTTCTGCAGGCGGAGCCGGATGGTGTCTCCGGGGTGCAGCTGGTAGTCGTGGACGGTCTCGGCGCTGACGAGGATCGCGTCGGGCTGGGTGGCGAGGATCTTCATCAGCCCGGCGGCTGTGCCGCCGGCGAACCACCCGTTTTGCAGCATTCCCTGGCTGATGATCGTGTGTGGCCGGACGCCATAGAGGTCCTGCAGGTCCGCGCCGATGTAGGCGAAGCGGTGCTGCAGCGGCTCGACCGAGCCGACGCCGGGGATGCCCCGCAGCTGCGCGATGCCCTGCGGGGCCCCGACATGGGCGGCGGGAGACTCGGTGACGGTCACGTCGGCGCCGTTGGATAGCCGCGCATCCACTTCGGCTTGGGCCTGGTAGGTGGCGTTGAACACCGAGGTCGATCCGGCGAAGGCGGCCGTGAGCGCGACGAGCGCGACGGCGCGGGCGAGGAG
>JBAQGP010000961.1:0-16486 GCA_049287845.1 Solirubrobacteraceae bacterium
CTACATCTTCTACGGCGCGCTGTTCCTCGGCACCGCCTACATCTCGGTCCTGCGCGAGTTCTACACCCGCTTCACCGGCTGGGTGCTGGAGCAGGCCGGTTATCGGCGCCGGGCGCTGCTGGTCGGCTCGGGCCGGCACATCGAGGAGGTGGCGCACGCGCTGGGTGGCCGGTCCAGGACCCAGGTGGATCTGGTCGGCTACATCTCACTGACGCCGCGACCCCAGAATGGCCTGCGCTCGCTGGGCAGGCTGGACCAGCTCTCCGACGTGCTCGGCAACGAGCGCATCGACGAGGTGATCATCGCCGACCCGGACTTCCCCCAGGAACGCGCGGTGGACCTTGTCGATCGCTGCCACCAGCGCGGCATCACCGTGCACGTGGCGCCCTCCACGATGGAGATCCTCATCGACCGGGCCGTGTTCATGCCGGGCGAGTCGGTGCCGCTGTTCACGCTGCGCCCGCCCGTGTTCGAAGGCGTGCAATTCGCCGCCAAGCGGACCTTCGACCTCACCCTGTCCACGGTGGGGCTGGTGCTCCTGTCCCCTGTGCTCGCGGCCATCGCCATCGCTGTCAAGCTCAGCTCGCCCGGGCCCGTGATCTACCGCTCGGTCCGCCCGGGGATGGGCGGCAAGCCATTTCGCTGCTTCAAGTTCCGCACCATGCGCGAGCATGCGGACCAGATCCAGGACGACCTCGAGCCGCTCAACGAGCTCTCGGGAGCCCTGTTCAAGATCCGCGACGACCCGCGGCTGACCTCCGCAGGCCGCCTCCTGCGCCGGTTCTCGCTGGACGAACTGCCCCAGCTGGCCAACGTCATCCGTGGCGAGATGTCGCTCGTGGGCCCGCGCCCGCTGCCGATGCGCGACTTCGAGCGCCTGGAGGACTGGCACAAGAAGCGCTACCTCGTCATGCCCGGGATCACCGGGCTGTGGCAGGTCTCGGGCCGCGCCGAGCTGGACTTCGACGACCTGGTGCGACTGGATTTCCTGTACCTGGAGCGCTGGTCGATCCTGCTCGACCTCTCCATCCTGCTCAAGACCATCCCGGCCGTGTTGACGCGCCGGGGCGCGTACTGAGCGCCCTCGGGGCGCGGAGTGCGCGATTTTTATGGGTATGTTGGAAAAATCGCGCACGTTTCAGTAGTGAACGCTCGGGGCGAGCCGCAAGCCGGGGGGCGAGGCGGCGCCCCACCCACCCAAGCCACTGGTTGACGCGCGTCGGCGTTGTGCTGAGCGTCAGGGGGCCCGCGTCGCACGAGACCGCTAGGCTCCCGGCCGGAGATGCCCCCCACCGACCGATTCGTCATCAGCTTCGCGGCGGAGCCTCCCCAGGAGGCGCTGCCCTACGGCCGCTGGGCCGATACGCTGCGCGACTACTTCCTGGCCGCCTGTCACGAGATCGACTCCGAGGGCGAGGACCTCGGCGAGGCGGGGGAGATCGCGTGGTTCCCCGACCGCTCCTACGGCGGGCGGACCTACCTGCCGGCCGTGGCCCGGACCACCACGGGCTACGAGCTGTTCGGGTACGTCTCCTTCAGCGAGGGCGGGGAGCAGGGCGGCCGGGGTCCGGTGGACTTTCAGGCCCGCGCCGACTACACGTCCGAGACGGCCGAGACCAACCCCGACTGGAAGCTGGACATCAACGACGAGGTCCTCGGCCAGTGGCGCGGCGAGCAGGGCAACGTCGCCGACATGACGCTGGTCTGGGGGGTGCCGATGATTCCGGGCGGCGCGATCGTGACCGCCGAGCTGGCCAATCTCGCCGTCGACCAGTGCGAGCTGATCGAGGAGCGCTTCACGCTGATCGCACCCGACAACTACCGCTCAGACCTGCTGGAGATCAAGCTCTGGGACAAGGGCGGCAGCGAGCTGGCCAGCGAGTCGCTCTACGTCGACGACGACGAGGACGAGGACGAGGACAGCGAAGAGGACGAGGCCGAGGAGGCTGAACCGGGCCTCTGACCTGCCGGGCGGGGCCGGGCGAGGCGGGGTCTAGGTCGCCGGCTCGGCCGCGCCGCGCCGACGCGCCAGGGCCACCGGCAGCCGCGACTCAACCTCCTCGTCGGTCAGTGGGAAGTGGCAGGCGGCGATCGACCCCCCCGGCTTGGGGGACAGAAGTGGCTCCTCCTCCGAGCACTTCGGCTGGGCCTTGGGGCAGCGGGTGTGGAACCGGCACGCCCTCGGCGGGTTGGCCGGGCTGGGGACGTCGCCGGTGAGCAGCTGTCGCTGCTTGGTGCCGCCGCTGGGATCGGGCACCGGGACCGCCGAGAGCAGTGCACCCGTGTAGGGATGGCGCGGCGAGGTGTAGAGGATGTCGCTCTCCGCCGTCTCCACGATCTTGCCGAGGTACATGACCGCCACCCGGTCGCACATGTGGCGCACGACCGAGAGGTCGTGGGCGATGAAGACGAGGGTGAGCCCCATGTCGCGCTGAAGCTCGCGCAGGAGGTTGAGGACCTGGGCTTGGATGGAGACGTCCAGCGCCGAGACCGGCTCGTCGGCGATGAGCAGCTTGGGCTCCAGGGCGATCGCCCGGGCCACGCCGATGCGCTGGCGCTGCCCGCCGGAGAACTCGTGCGGATAGCGGTTGTAGTGCTCGGGATTGAGCCCGACGCGGTCCATCAGGTCCTGGACGCGACGCTTGCGTTCCCCGGCTTTGGTGTAGAGACCGTGGATGGCGAAAGGATCGGAGATGATCGAGCCGACCGACTTGCGCGGATTCAGCGACGAGTAGGGGTCCTGGAAGACCATCTGCATATCGCGGTGCAGCGCCTTGAGATCGTCGCCCTTCTGCGCGCCCACCTCACGCCCGTCAAACGTGATGGTGCCCGAGGTCGGATCCATCAGACGGCAGATCAGCCGCGCGGTGGTGCTCTTGCCGCACCCGGTCTCGCCGACGATGCCGAGCGTCTCGCCCTGCCTGACGTCAAAGGAGATGCCATCCACCGCCTTCACGGCGCCGATCTGGCGCTGGAAGATGACGCCACGCTTGATGGGGAAGTGCTTGACAAGGTCGCGGACTTCAATGAGGTTCGTCATCGGGTCAGATGCCTCCTGTCCCGCCGCTGATGTCGCCGCCGGGCGGGCGCCTGTTCGGGTACTCCAAGCCGTCGATCGGCTGCCTGGGGGCGTGCTCGCCATGGCGCTCGGACTCGACGACGCCCTCCTCCATGGGCTCGCTCGCGGTCCCCTCGGTCTCCGGCTCATCCATGGCCGCGGCGGGCACCTCGGGCTCCGGCGAGGAGGCCGCCATCCGCTGTAGCGAGTCGCGGTCGCGCCCCGTCTGGATGCCGTGCCAGATCCGGCTGCGGACGGACGACTCCAGCAGGCAGGCCACCATGTGCTCCGAGCTCCCGTCCACGGGGAGGAGCTGGGGATCCACGCGCTTGTGGGCGTCGCGCACGTAGGGGCAGCGAGGATGGAAATGACAGCCGCTGGGACGGTTGATGAGGCTCGGCGGCCGGCCCGAGATCGGCACAAGCTCCTCACCGCGCGGGTTGTCCAGCCGCGGGATCGAGCTGAGCAGACCCCAGGTGTAGGGATGCTGCGGCGAATGGAAGATGTCTTCGGTGCTCCCCCGCTCGACGATTCGTCCCGCGTACATGACGCAGATGTCGTCGGCGATCTCGGCGACGACACCGAGATCGTGGGTGATGATGATGATCGCGGTGCCAAGGCGGCTCTGGAGATCCTCCAGCAGGGCGAGGATCTGGGCCTGAACGGTCACGTCGAGCGCGGTGGTCGGCTCATCGGCGATGAGCAGCTTGGGCTCGTTGGACAGGGCCATGGCGATCATCGCCCGCTGGCGCATGCCGCCGGAGAACTCATGCGGGTACTGGTCCAGTCGGCGTTTGGGGTCGGGGATCCCGACGAGGTCGAGCAGCTCGGCGGCGCGGGCGCGGGCGGCTGACCGCGACACGCGGCTATGGGCCTGCATCGCCTCGATGAGCTGTGAGCCGACCTTGTAGAAGGGATGCAGCGCCGAAAGCGGATCCTGGAAGATCATCGCCACGTCGTTGCCGCGAACCGACCGCAGCTTGTCGTCGGGCAGGGTGACCATGTCCTGGCCGTCGAACATGATGTGTCCGGTGACTGTCGCGTTGCTGGTGCGCGTGAGCCCGAGCGCGGTCAGCGATGAGACGGTCTTGCCCGACCCCGACTCGCCGACGATCCCCAGCGTCTTGCCGGCCTCGACCGTGTAGGAGATGCCATCGACGGCGCGGACGATGCCGTCGGCGGTGCGAAAGGAGACCCGGAGGTCCTCGACGGACAGCAGCGGGCCGGTCACGACCGCCGCCGCCTGCCCGCGCTCACGAGTACCGCACCCGCGGGTCGAGATAGGCGTAGGAGACATCGACGATGATGTTGGCGACGACGATGAACAGCGCCGCCAGGATAACCGTCCCCTGGACGATCGGGAAGTCGGACTGGACGATCGCCTGGTAGTTGAGCCTGCCGATCCCGGGGATGTCAAACACCGTCTCGGCGATCACCGCGCCGCCGAGGAGCGCTCCGACGTCGAGGCCCAGGATGGTGACCACCGGCGTGATCGCGGAGCGCACGCCGTGGCGCCAGATCACCCGCCGCTCGGTCAGTCCCTTGGCGCGCGCGGTGCGGATGTAGTCCTCGCCCATGGCCTCGATGAGGGCCCCGCGAAGCACCCGGGAGTAGACGGCCGCCGAGGTGGAGGCCAGCACGAACCAGGGCAAGATCAGTGACGTGAACCAATGCACCGGGCTGACCGTCAAGCCGACGTAGCTGCCGGCGCCCGGGAAGACATGGAAGCGGCCGATGTCGTTTGCGAAGAGGAACAGGACCATGAGGCCCAGCCAGAAGTCCGGAAACGACACGCCCGCCAGGGCGCCGGCCATCGTCGTACGGTCGATCACCGAGCCGCGCTTGATCGCGGAGATGATCCCGATGGGAACGCCGATGATCAGCCACAGCAACGCGGCGCCCACGGTGAGCGACAGGGTGGCGGGCAGACGATCCTTGATGAGGCTCAGGACGGAGGCCCCCGAGTAGAAGCTGTAACCGAAGTTCCCGTGCAGGACGATGTTCTTCATGTAGGTGGTGAACTGGGTGAAGACCGGCTTATTGAGTCCCAGCTCGACGCGGATGTGCTGGATCGTGGCGGGGCTCGAGTTACGCCCCGCGCGCAGAACCGCGGGATCGGCGCTCGGCAGGATGTCGAAGAAGACGAATGTGAGCGCGCTCACCAGGATGATGAGCACGATCCCCCAGAGCACGCGGCGGACGATGTAGGTGGCCATAAGGAGTGGGCGACGGTCAGATGACGAAGCCCCGGCCTCGCCGCGCGAGCGCGGCGAGACCGGGCCGGAATGAGACGGTTACTTCAGAGACGTGAACGCGAAGTCCCAGGTCCCCTCGTTCCACAGCATGTTGACCCCCGCGACGTCCTTGGACTCGAGGTTGGGCTGGTTGTCGAAGTCCTCCGGGACTGCGACTGCCTGGGAGACGAGCATCTTGTCGACGTCGGCCCACGCCTGCGCGTGTGCCGTGGGATCCTGGACGAGGGCCGCCTTGACCATCGCCGCGTTGATCGTCGGGTCGTTCTGCTGGCTCCAGTTGGAGTTGTTGGTCGAGACGATCGCCGGGCCGTAGAACGTCGGATACAGGACGCTCAGCGGATCGGCGAAGTCACGGATCCAGCCTGCGGTCGGGCACGCATCGATCTCCTGCTTCGGCACGCCGCAGTACTTGGAGTACATGACGGCCTGGTCGATGAGGCTGACCTTCGGATGCAGCCCGAGCGCGGCGGCCGCGTTCTGCACGATCTGCGCGATCTGCGGCCCGTTGCCCTCGTTCCCGACCACGATCTGAGTGGTCAGTGACCCGGTGTACTTGCCACTCGGGTAACCGGCCGCCTTCATGTACTTCTTGGCCACCGTCAGGTCGCCGTTGACGTTCTTGTTGAAGTCGACCTGGGGTCCGGCGGCGCCACCCGCCTGGTCGTAGCCGATCACTCCGGGATAGATGAAGTGCGTCGCCGGCTCGGCCACGAGAAGCCCACCGCGAGCCTTGACGATGGCCATGCGATCGAGGGCCGCCCACATCGCGCGGCGGATGTTCACGTTCTTGAACACGCCGTGCTGGGTGTCGAGCGTCAGGTAGTGGGTGCCCGATCCCGGGGAGAACGTGATCTGCGACGGGTAGTTCTGGTAGGCGAGCTTGACCGTGGCGTTCGTCGGCGTGTCGAGCATCACCATGTGCGAGCCCTTGAGCGTCTGCTCACCGATGACGGTCGAGGCACCTCCGATGTTGATGTTGATCCTGTCCACGTACGCGGGACGCCAATCGCTCTTCGCGCTCCAGTTGGGATTGCGCACCAGGACATCTGACTTCCCGGGCTGGTATCCGAGGCCCGCGATCTTGCCGGTCTTGTCAGCCTGAACCATGTACGGACCGGTCGACAGGAGGTACTGCGTCCCATACGTGGTCGGCGCATGCTTGTCCAGCGGGCCCACGAACGACTCGGGCAACGGGGCCGATAGCGGCAGGCTGAGCGCATCGACGATCAGCGCGGCTCCGGGCTTGGTGAGGTGGATGACCAGGGTGGTCTTGTTCGGCGTCTGAATGCCGGGCAGGGGGCCGCCCTTGTACTTGGGATTGGTCGAGCCGACGATCGGGGCCGGCGAGGCCGAGCCGAAGTAGGCCGGCCAGTAGGCGTTGCCGACGTTGGGATTGCCGCCCCGCTCGAGCGCGAACGCCACGTCCTGTGCGGTCACCTCACGGTTGACCGGCGGGCTGTAGTGCACGCCCGTGCGGATGTGGACGGTGATCGTCTTGCCGCCGTCGGTGATCCCGCCGTTCGCGACGGTCGGGATTGCCGTGGCCAGGTCGGGACGGACGGTGGTGGCCGAGTCGGGCGGATAGGAGAACAGCGGGCGGGTGGTGGCTTGGATGATCGCGTAATCCAGCGCGTAGTACGCCGAGCCCGAGTCCAGATGCTCGAAGTCTCCGTTGGACACGACGTTGAGCGTGCCGCCCTTCTTCTTGCCCATCAGCTGCTGGCCGGCAGGGTTCTCACCGGGCTTGAGCGGCGGTGCCTTGACGCCGCTGCTCGGCGTGGTGGCGGATCCTCCTCCGCCCCCGCCCGACGAGCTCTTGGATGACGAACTGCTTCCACACGCCGCTACCCCAGCGGCGAGTACGACGGCGATCGCGAACGCGATCAGGTTGCGACTACCCCTCATAGGGTGATTCCTCCTGTGATTGAAACGCGGAGCGACGCTCCCCAATGAGCCACGAGGCTCATCGCGTCTCCCCGCGTGGGTTCAGCGCGTCCAGCAGGCCGTCACCGACCAGATTGAACGCAAGGACCGTGAGCAGCAACGCGGCTCCCGGAAAGACCATGTACCACCACGCGGTATTGAAGATGGGGGTGGCGTCGGCGATCATCTGCCCCCAGCTCGCGGTCGGTGGTCTGATGCCCACCCCCAGATAGGACAGCGCCGCTTCCAGCAGGATGTTGGTGGGGATGAGCAGGCTGGCGTAGACGACCAGCGGGGCGGTCAGGTTGGGCAGGATCTCGCGGAAGAGGATGCGCCGGTTCGAGGCGCCCAGCGAACGCGCCGCCTCGACGAACTCCTTCTCACGCAACGAGAGCACCTGGCCACGGGCGATACGGGCGATATAGGTGAAGGTGGAGATCGTGATGATGAACAGAACCGTCCCGATCCCCGGCTGGATGAGGCCGCCCGCACACCCTCGCACGCCGCAGGCGGCGCCGATGCCGAGGCCGAGGACGAGCACCGGGAACGCCAGGAACACCTCGACGAACCGCGACAGCACGGTGTCGACCCAGCCGCGGTAATAGCCGGCCAGCAGGCCAATGACCGTCCCGATGACGGTGGCGATCGCCGTCCCGAAGATCCCGACCTCCAGCGACACGCGCGAGCCGAAGATGACGCGGCTGGCGACGTCACGTCCCACGCCGTCGACGCCGAACGGGTGTGCGGCAACCGGGCCGAGCGGGCTCCCGAAGGCGTCGGTGGCGCTGGGATCCTGAACGTTGGGGCCGGGCAGACCAAGGAGCTTGATCACCAGGGGCGCGGCGATGGCGACGACGATCAGGAAGATGATGAATCCGGCGGAGACCACCGCCACGCGATCGGCGCGGAACCGCCGCCAGAAGAGCTGGCGCGGGGACCGGGCAGTGACCTCCTTGCCGCCGAGCTCGACGACGGTGCCGGCGTCCGGCTCGACGAGAAGCTCAGACGAAGCGCCGACGCTCATCCGCCGGCGACCTCGCGGCGCAGCTGCACAACCTCCATAAAGCGCATCGAAGCAGATGGACGACCGGCTGTCACTGAAATTAATGCGCGCTCAACGAATGGACGGGGGAGCGGGGCGGTTTACTCTGACCGCTCAAGCCCTCGTAGCTCAATGGATAGAGCACGCGCCTCCTAAGCGCGGGATGCAGGTTCGATTCCTGCCGGGGGCACGTATCTCCCCGGTGCGACGAGGAGATTGTAGGGCGCAAGTCACGCCGGTGGTGCACAGCACGGTGCACCCTCCCTCTGGCTGCCGATAGCCCCGTGCTACGGTCGGCGCGTCCTCGTGTCCGAGAGCACCGTCGAAGCCGTCCCGTCCCGCCCCGACGGGAGCGAACCCCGCCGTTCCACCCTCTTGCGCCGGCCGTCGCGCCGGCTCGACACCCGCTACCGCTACCTGGGGTGGCTCGTGGCAGCCGTGCTCGTCGCGTTCTCCGCAGCGCTGGTCATCTGGGCCAGGACCCGCCCGGGCTTCGATCCCTACGGCTGGCTGACGTGGGGCCACACGACGCTGCACGGCGGCCTGGACACCAACGCCGCGCCGTCCTGGAAGCCGCTCCCCTACGTCTTCACCGTCGTCTATGCGCTGCTGGGCTCCCACGAACTGCGACTGTGGATGATCACGTCGGCCGCGGTCTCGCTCAGCGGGGTCATCTTCGCCGGGCGGATCGCGTACAAGCTCACCGATGCGCCGCCCGAGCGGCGCTGGGCCGGCTGGGTGGCGGGGATCTTCGCCGGCCTCGCCCTGCTGGGGATCCAGAACTACTTCCACTACATCCTCAGCTCCCAGTCAGACCCGATGATCGTCGCCCTCTGTCTGGCGGCGATCGACCTGCACCTCGACGGCCACACGCGGCTGGCATTCGCCGCAGGGGCCCTCGCGGGCCTCGGGCGCCCGGAGGTGTGGCCCTTCCTGGGGCTCTACCTGCTGTGGGCCTGGGTCCGCCGCCCCGCTACCCGCCCGGTGCTCATCGGCGGCGTGGTGCTGATGGCGCTGCTGTGGTTCGGCATCCCGGCGCTGACCTCGCGCACGCCCTTCGTCGCCGCCGCCAATGCCATGGACTCCGGCCGGCGTCTGACCAGCGACCAGGTGGGCGGCACGATCCGGCGCTTTGAGGAGTTGCACTACTGGCCGCTGGAGGTGGCGGCGCTGCTCGCCGTGGCGCTCGCCGCGTGGCGGCGTTCCTGGGCCGATCGGGTGACGCTGGCGCTGGCCGGCGGCGTGGTCGGCTGGGTGATCGTGGAGATCGGGTTCGCGCTGCACGGCTGGCCGGGCCTGGCGCGCTACATGTTCGAGGCTGCGGGTGTGATGATCGTGCTCGCCGGAGTGTTCGTCGGGCGGGTGCTGGCCGATCCGCCGCGGCTGGGCGTGGCCGGGCCTGCCGCGACGGCCGTGGGAGCGGTGGCCGTGGGCCTGCTCGTCATCGGCCTGATTCCGCCGGCGCTCTCGGCCGCCCGCGTCGAGCACAAGGACATCCGCACCCAACGGGCGCGCACCGCCCTGCTGGGCAAGCTCTCGTCGGCGATCGGGCAGCTCGGCGGCGCCGCGCGGATGCGGGCCTGCGGCGAGCCGCTGACGCGCCTGGAGTATCAGACCGCGCTGGCCTACTCGCTGGGCGTCAACGTCTCCAAGATCGGCTTCAAGTACGGGAAGGCGATCGCCCGCGGCAACCCGATCGTCATGTTCACGCCGACTTCGAACGGGTGGCAGGTGGTCGCCGACCACCAGGTCACGGCCTCCTGCCGTGCCCTGCCCCGGCTGCACTGACGCCGCTCGTCTTCGCCTTTGGCGTATTGGCACAACGCGGGAAGGCCGAGAGTGGGCGGCTACCCAGCGCGGTCCGGACGCTCCGGATACACCTCGTCGATGGTCGTCAAAGCCACGTAGGGCACACCCGCCGCGGCCTGGATCGCCTCCCGCCCGCCGGCGAGCCGGTCGCAGATGGCCAGCACGCCGCAGACTTCGTGGCCGTCGTCGCGGATCGCCTCCAGTGCGCGCAGGGTCGAGCCCCCGGTGGTGACGACGTCCTCCACGAGCATGCAGCGGTCCCCGTCGGTCAGCAGCGGCCCCTCGATCCGGCGAGCCAGGCCGTGGGTCTTGGCCTCCTTGCGCACGAAGAAGGCCTTGACGTCGGCGCCACCCGCCAGCGCTGCGCAGGCGATGGGGTCGGCTCCCATGGTCATCCCGCCGACCGCCGATGCGTCCCATTGGCGCGCCTGGGAGGCGACGAGCTCCGCGAGCGCGGAGAAGCCGGGCGGCAGAAGGATGGCCCGCTTGGCGTCGATCAGGTACTGGGCGGTGGCGCCACTGGTGAGCAGCACCTCGCCGATCACCAGGGCATGGGTTCGCAGCTCCGCCAGGAGCCGCTCACGCGCTGACACGGCGGCTTGCACTCAGTGGACGTCCACTACTCGTAGTAGACGTCGACCCAGTCGCCGTAGTTGACCCAGTTGAAGACCGAGATCGCGTCGATGATCGGCAGCCGCATGCAGCCGTGGCTGGCCGGATAGTCGGGCGCGGGGTTGTAGCCGTGGATGGCGTAGCCCCGGAAGAAGAAGCTCGAGAAGTACATGCCGTCGGGCAGGTAGCCCGGCACCCGGTAGTACACCTGGAAACGGCCGAGGACGGTCGGCGTCGACGGCTTGCCGGAGCTGATCGGATAGATCCAGACGACCTTCGATCCGTTGATCTCGGCCAGCAGCTGGCGACTGAGGTCGCCCTCGACGTGCGTCCCGTCCTGGGCGTCGCGGACGTGGAAGGTCCCGACCCCGCTGAGCAGCGCCGAGACCGTCGCCCCGTCGAGCGACTGCGACACGCCGTGGCCGAGCAGCCGGTGATAGGCGTCGAGAGCCAGGCCGGTGTAGGTGTCGTAGACCCCGCTTTGCGGCACGTAGACGTGCAGGGCGTTGAGCCGCTGCTGGATGAGCGTCACGAACGGGCCGCGCGCGCCAAAACCGGCCTGCGGCTGCAGCACCGTGAACCCGCGCTCAGACAGGAAGCCGAGCATCTGCGCAGTGCGGATATGCGTCACCTTCACGCGCACGACGCCCGCTGAGGAAGCCGAGACCTTCTCGCTGAACGCGCCCATACCGCCCTTGGCGGGCTTGATGCGGAGCACGTCGGTCTTGATCAGCTTGCGCCCCAGATACGCCTGGACCTTCACCTTCTGGCCGGCGACGTAGGGCCGGATGAAGCCCTGGACCTTCACGACCCGGCCGGGGACCGTCACCTCATCCCTGCCGACCGTGAACGTGTCCGCGAGGTAGAGCTTGGCCTTCGCCTTGGCCGCGGGCGGCGTGGCCGGCGGGGCGGGAGTGGTCGGGGTGGCCGGCGAGGTCGTCGTCGGGGTCGTGCTGGTCGTCGGAGTCGACGCGGAGGCCGCGTTGGTCGCGGTCAAGACCGCGGTGGTGAGGGCTCCGGCGGACCGGGCCCCATGGGCGACGGCGGCGCCGGCGAACAGCGCGAGCGACACGATCGTGGCGGCGAGAGCCGCGGTGCAGGAGGCGAGATGGCGACGCATTGGCCGGAAAGTAAACCAGTCGGAGATTCCGACCAGGGTCGCACCCCCGCGCGACGCGTCAGGCCGGGCGCGGGGAACGCCGGGCGAGCGGGCCCACCACGACCGCGATCACCAGCCATGACCCCACCACCAGGGCGAGGATCTCCGGCGCGCTCCAGCTCAGCTGGTTGACCCCGAGAGCCAGAGCGTTGTTGGCGCTGTGCAGGGCCATGCACGGGTAGAGCGAGCGTGTCCGCCAGCGCACCAGGCACAGCACGAAGCCCAGGAACCCGAGTGGCAGGAGGTACTGCGAGGACGCCGATCCGGTGTGCGCCAGTCCGAAGAGGATCCCGGTGAGCACCGCCGCGATCCACGGGCCGCCGTCGACACGACCGATGCGCAGCGGGATGTTGCGCAACGCGCCGAAGATGAAGCCGCGGAAGAAGAACTCTTCGCACACCGGTGCGACCGCGCAGACGAAGACCGCGGCCGCGACGAGCGCCGCGGTGCTGTGGGTCGCCCCCAGCTCGCTTGGCAGCTTGTCCTTGCCGTGCAGGTGGACCAGCGCGCTGTACAGCGCGGTCAGCCCGTAGTAGCCGACGGCCGCGGCGACGACCGCCGCCACCCCCGTCGATGGGCGGACCCGACGGAACCCGAAGTCGTCGGGGCGAGCACGGCCCCGCCACCTCGCCAGCCACAGCGCCGCGCCCACGAAACACAGGTCGAAGACGATGTCGGCGATGATGTTGGCCGCTGGGGTGGGGTGGCTCACGCTCGAGCCGCCCGCGCTGGCGACGATGTCGACGACGATCGTGCCGACGGACCCCAGGACCAGCCCGAGGGCGACGGCGGCCGGGGCGGTCCAGATCGGCCATGGCGGACGCTCATCGGAACCCACCGGCCTGAGATTACGGCCAGTCGAGCTGTTCCAGACCGCCGATGGTCCTGACCTCGCCGGCGCCCGGACTGCCCGTGCCTTGACCGCGGCTGACGAGTACGGCGCCGATCCCGCAGGCCAGGGCCCCACGGACGTCCTCCTCCAGGCTGTCGCCGACGTGGACGGCATGCTCGGCGGCCACGCCGGCCACACGCAGGGCGTGCGCGAAGATGGCAGGCGACGGCTTGGCGGCGCCGACGGCCGCCGAGGTGACGACGCCGTCCACCAGCGGCGCCAGCCCGAGCCGCTCGAGCACGTCCGCCAGCGATACATCCCAGTTCGAGACGACGACGATGCGCGCACCGGCCTGGCGCGCACGCACCAGCGCGGGGCGCGCGTCGGGGTAGGCGTCAAAGCGCAGCGCGCTCAGCAACGCCTCGGTGAGTGCCTCGATGTCCACGGCGGCGATCTGATCCGAGGGCGGCAACGTCTCGCGCATGACCTCGGCGCAGCGGCGGCGCAGCGAGGTCAGGCTGTCGAGGTCACGGCCCAGGCCCATGTGGGCGCGGTAGAAGGTGATCTCGGCGCCCAGCGCCCGTCCGGCCTCCTCCTCGGACACCTCCAGGCCGAAACGCGCGGCGAGCTCGTGCCGGAGCGCCGGGGCGGGCGGCGCCAGTGACACCAGCGTGCCCAGACCGTCGATGAGCAGGGCGCGTGTCTGCATCGCAGGCGGCGATGTTGTCAGCCATTGCAGGAGCCCGAACCGCCGAGCCGAACAACCCACACAGCTACACTGGCGAGCCACGAGTGCGGCGCCTGCACCGAGTCGACCCTGCCCCGGCGCCCGTTCTCACTCGACCCGATTCCATGAGCCGACGTGACAGACAGCGCCGACGCCGGCGCAACCGGGGATCGCCTCTGAAGAGCGTGGTCGCGATGACCGGGGTGCTTGTCCTCTGCGCGGTCACGGTCGGCGCGATCGCCATCGCGGGGTGGGTGGTCAACGTGGCGCAGTCGGCGCCGAACCTCAGCACGCTGAAGCCCTATGTGCCGGGCGCGCCGTCGCAGATATTCGCGGCCGACGGGACCTCGCTGGGCTACATCTGGTCCGCATCGGTCCATTCCCCGATCTCGGGCGACCGCATCCCCCAGCAGCTCAAGGACGCGACGATCGCCATCGAGGACCGGCGCTTCTACCAGCACGGAGCCCTCGACTACCAGGGCATCCTCCGCGCCGCCATCAAGGACGCGGTGAAGGGCGGAAACGGTCTGCAGGGCGCGTCGACCCTGACCATGCAGCTCGTCGATAACACCTACCTGCCGCATCGCTACGGGGCAAACCACGATCTGAAGTACAAGATCATCCAGGCCAAGCTCGCCGAGCAGCTCGAGGCCCAGCACTCCAAGGACTGGATCCTCGACAACTATCTCAACGACGTGCCCTACGGGACCGTCGGCGGCCAGACCGCCTACGGTGTCGCCGCCGCCTCGCAGATGTTCTTCGACAAGCCGGTGCAGAAGCTGAGCCTGGCCCAGTTCGCGCTGCTGGCGGGCCTGCCCCAGGCGCCGTCTGACTACAACCCCTTCCTTCACCCGTCCGACGCGCGGCGCCGCCGCTCCGAGGTGCTGCGGTCGATGGTGACCGCCGGCTACATCACCCGGGCGGAGGCCGATCAGGAGTCCACCAAGCACCTGGAGATCAAGGCCGACAACACGCTGCGGGTGCACAGGGATCCCTACGTCTTTGACTTCGTCGAGCAGCAGGCGGCGCGCGACCTGTGCCCCAAGAGGCCGAACAACTGCAAGACCCTCGAGAACGGCGGGCTGAAGATCTACTCCACGATCGACCTGCGCAAGCAGGCCCTGGCTCACAAGGCGATCGTCGATCACCAGTCGCTGCTGGCCGAGCAGGGCCACGGCACGGCCGGGGCCGCCCTCGCCTCGGTCAACACGGAAAACGGCCACATCCTGGCCATCGCGACATCGGGCAGCTACGCCCAGACGCAGGTGGACTACGCGACCTCCGCGCACCGCCAGCCGGGATCGTCGTTCAAGACGTTCGCGCTGATGACGCTGATCCACGACGATCACGGCAACCCCGACAGCACCTACTACGTCTCCAAGCCGCTGGCGGCGGGCTGGCTGAGTTCCGCGCCGACATGGGCGGTGCACACCGCGGAGGACACCTACCAGGGCACGATCAACATCACCAAGGCGACCATCCTGTCCGACAACACGGTCTACGTGCAGCTCGCGGCCGACCTGGGCTGGGCCAAGCTGGACGCCACCGCCCGCTCGATGGGCATCACGTCTCCGCTCGACGGCAACCCCGCCGAGGTGATCGGCGGCCTGCGCGTCGGTGTCACGCCCCTGGAGATGGCCGACGCCTACGCGACGCTGGCCAACGGCGGCAGCCACGTCCCGGCCACGATCATCGACAGGGTCGTCTTCCCGGACGGCAGCTCGCGCAACTTCGGCAACGCCACCCCCACCAGGGTCTTCCCCTACGACGAGGCCTACGAGGGCACCAGCATCCTCAAGCAGGTCGTCACCAGCGGCACCGGCACCGCGGCCAACTACGGCTGCCCGGTGGCCGGGAAGACCGGAACCGCCAACAACCTGGAGAACGCGTGGTTCGTGGGGTACTCGCCGCGGATGGCGACCGCGGTGTGGGTCGGCTACCCGCAGGGCAACATCCCGATGAACGACGGATTCGGCGGCACCTTGGCCGCCCCGATCTGGAACGAGTACATGCACTATGGCTCCAGCGGCTACTGCGGCGACTGGCGTCCGCCCGACGTGCCGTTTGCGGGGACAGCGTTCTTCGGCCCGTTCGCGTCCACGGGCCAGGCGACCACGGCCCCCAGCACGAGCGCCGGCTCGAGCAGCAGCGCGACCAGCACGACGCCCAGCGGCGGCACCGGGGTGGGAACCGGGACCGCGACGACGCCGTACCACAACCCCACGCTCTACTCGCACCCGCCCCAGCCCGGCTCCGGCACCAACTCCACCCCGCCACCGGCACACACGCAACCCGGCACAACCGGCACAACCGGGGCCCCGAAGCACTGACGGCCCGCCGGGCGGCCCGCGGCTGGTAGCCTCGTCGGTTGCGCGGGGCGCCAAGGCCGCGTGCTCTCACAAGGTTCGTGACAGATGCCCAAGGAAGAAAAGGTCGAGTTGGAGGGGGAGGTCGTCGAGGCCCTCCCGAACGCGATGTTCCGCGTCAAGCTCGACAACATGGATCGCGTCGTGCTCGGCCACGTGGCCGGCAAGATGCGCCGCTTCCGCATCCGCATCCTCCCCGGCGACCGCGTCCGCGTCGAACTCTCGCCGTACGACCTGGACCGCGCCCGCATCGTCTACCGCCACCGCTAGCGACGGGAGCGGCTCGCGGCCGGCGCTCGGGCAATGCGCGAGCTGGAGCTGATCGAGCGGCTGCAGGACGTACTGGCCCCGGATGACGGGACCGGGGCAGCCGTGCTGCGGTGGCTCGGCGACGACGCCTCGGTCGTGCGCGGACGGGGCTATGCGGTGACCTCGGTCGACACCGTCGTCGACGGGGTCCACTTCCGCTCCGGTGAGCTGACGCCGGCCGAGATCGGCCACCGCGCACTGGGCAGCGCGCTGTCTGATCTGGCAGCGATGGGAGCGCAGCCGGGCGAGGCCTATCTGGCCCTGTGCCTGCCCACCGGGACCGAGCTGCAGGACGCCATCGCCCTGCTGCAGGGCGCGCGCGAGCTCGCCGGCGAGTGCGGCGTCACCGTGGCCGGCGGGGACGTGAGCGCGTCGCCGGTGCTCAGCGTCACCG
>JBAQGP010000962.1:0-2402 GCA_049287845.1 Solirubrobacteraceae bacterium
CGACCTCGGCGACGACCACCGGTGCTACGACGCCGGCCGCCACCCCGGTGCCCGTCCAACTCTCGTTCTCGGGCGGATACACAGCGCTCGACAATCTTGTGCGCCGCCTCACCGGTCTCGTCGCGATGTCCGGCGGCAAGCTGCACGCCACGGGCCCGCTGCTGAGCATCGGAACGGTGAACCTGGGTCGCTCGTCGAACCTGACCGTGCAGCTCACGGCATCCATCTATGAGGCGGCGTCCGCCTCCGGCACGTCCAACAGCACCCCGGGGGGACAGGGATGAGCGCGCTTCGGCGGGATCTGCTGGAGCGCAGGCTCTGGCCCGTGGTGGCACTTCTGATCCTGGCCCTGGTAGCCGTTCCCGTGCTGCTGCTCAAGGGCGCGCCCGCGGGTGGCACAACGCTGCCGCCGGCGCCTCCGGCCGCCAGCACCACCTCGAGCCACACGTCGACGACTCGGGCTCCCTCCAACGAGCCCGTGAAGGTCGTGCTCGCCCGCATCGCCCGCGATCCATTCGCGAGGGGGGTGTCCAAGCTGAGCTCCGGCCCGGCCTCGTCCACGTCATCGGCTGGGGCGTCAGCGACCGGCGCCGGCACGTCGTCGTCAGCTTCGACGACCCCGTCCTCATCGAGCTCGACCACACCTGCCTCGATGGTGTCGCCTTCCCCGGCCACCACCAGCTCGTCGTCGTCGAGCACTTCCTCAACCGGCTCGACGGGCTCGGGTAGCGCCGCGACCACGAGCACCACTCCGACCTCGACGATCGCCTCGACGTCGCCGAGCACGCAGGAGGCTCAGCCCGCCAGGGTGCAGTCATGGACGACGTACTCGGTCTCTGTGCGCTTCGGCAAAGACCTCAGCGTGCCACTGAAGACCAATATCGCGCGCCTCACGCCGCTGCCGAACATCATGGCGCCTCAGGTGATGTTCATGGGTGTCATGTCCGACGGTACCTCGGCGGTGTTCGCTCTGCACACCGCGGTCGGCCACACCGGTCCCGGATTGTGCCGCCCCGATTACGCCCACTGCTCGGCTATCGTGCTTAAGCCGGGTCAGACTGAGCATCTCAGCGTCTCGACCTCGAACGGCGGCCGCCAGGGCGTCGTCCTACGCATCGTCAAGATCTCCAGCTCCGTCACGCACTCGCGCAAGGTGGCACTTGATGCCTACCACCGTGTCGATGACGCGGGGCAGTGCGAGCTGGACCTAGCCAACCCGGTCTCGTATGACCCGGTAACCGGCACGGTCTCCAGCGTGGTCAAGAATGCGTGCCAGAAGCACCCCAAGGCCGTTCCGTTCGCCTACCTCGTCACCGCGCCGTGAGCCTGTCGCTTCAGCAGGCGCTGCAGTACCTGTGTGATCAGGAGGGGTCTGATCTACACATCAAGGCCGGCTCGCCGCCGATGGTCCGCATCTCCGGCGAGCTCTCGCCGCTGCCGTTGGCGGAACCCCTGACGCCCGACGACACCGCGGGGGCGGTGCGCGAGATGCTGCGCGACCCCAGCCGAGCCCAGGAGATGGAGGCCGAGGGCGAGGCCGATTTCGCGTATGCCGTGCCGGGATTGGCCCGCTTTCGTGTCAACGCGTTCCGCCAGCGCGGCTCGATCTCGATCGTGTGCCGGCGCATCCCGTATGGAGTTACGACGATCGCCGAGCTCGGGCTGCCCGACGCCGTGCGCGAGATGGCGGAGGAGCCGCGCGGAATTGTGCTGGTCACCGGCACCACCGGCTCGGGTAAGTCGACGACGCTTGCCGCCATGGTCGACCACGTCAATACGACCGCGGCGCGTCACATCGTCACCATTGAGGATCCGATCGAGTTCCTGCATGCCGACAAGCGCTCAATGATCAACCAGCGTGAGGTCGGCTCCGACACCGGCTCATTCGGGCGCGCGCTGCGCCGGGTCCTCCGACAGGACCCCGACATCATCCTCATCGGCGAGATGCGTGACGAGGAGACGGTACGCACCGCCCTCTCAGCGGCTGAGACCGGCCACCTGGTCCTCTCGACGCTGCACACGGCCGATGCCCCCGAGACGATCAACCGCGTCATCGACTTCTTCCCGCCGCACCAACATCGCCAGGTCCGTGCGATGCTCTCGGCGACGCTGCGCGGGGTCATCTCGCAGCGGCTCATACCGTCGCTGGACGGCGGCCGCGTCGCTGCGCTGGAGATCCTCCGCACCACCGGTCGCGTCCGGGACGCGATCATGAATCCGAACGAGACGGCGCTGCTGCCGAGCATCATCGCCGAGGGCGTCTTCTACGGGATGCAGACCTTCGACCAGTCGCTCTTCGAGCACGTCAGGTCCGGGCGGATCACGCGCGACGAGGCGCTCGCCATGGCCTCGAGCACCCAGGACTTCAAGCTCCTGCTGGCCGCCGAGGGGCGCATCGGCAC
>JBAQGP010000963.1:0-3122 GCA_049287845.1 Solirubrobacteraceae bacterium
GCTCCGGCGGCCGAGCCCGAAGCCGGCGCCGCTGAAGGCGCCGACGCATCCGAGCCCACGGCCAGCGCTGACGCGGGCGAGGAAGCGCCAGCAACGGACGCTGAGTAGGTGACGAAGACCAAGAAGCCGCTGGCGCGCTCAGTGGTGGAGTTGGTCGTCATCGTCGGAATCGCCCTGGGTCTGGCCATCGTCATCCAGGGGTTCATCGTCAAGCCCTACGAGATCCCGAGCGCCTCGATGGAGCCGACGCTGACCATCAATCAGCGCATCCTGGTCGACCGGCTCGGCATGCACTTCTCCTCGCCGCACATCGGCGACATCTTCGTCTTCCACCCCCCGATCTCAGAGACGTGCGCGGACGGAAACGAGGGGGAGAACAGCCTCGGCCAGGACGGCGCGGCTCCGTGCGACGTCGCCCAGACCCACGAGTCGTCGCAGACCTACGTCAAGCGGGTGGTGGGCCTCCCCGGCGACCGGCTCACGATTCGCAATGGCCACGTGTACCGCAACGGGAGCCCGGAGGCCAGCTCCTTCACCGTCCCCTGTGATGGCGCCGGCGAGTGCAACTTCCGTGCCACCATCACCGTACCGAGGGGTGACTACTACATGATGGGCGACAATCGCCCTGACTCGCTCGACAGCCGCTACTGGGGTCCGGTCCCCAAGGCGTGGCTGATCGGCAAGGCGTTCTTCACCTACTGGCCCCCTGATCGGCTCGGCTTCCTGTAGCCCCCAGCAAATGTCCGCGTCCCGCAAGAAGAAGAAGTCACCGATCGCCTCCCTGGTGGAACTGGTGGTGACGATCGCCGTCGCGGTCGGGCTGGCGATCCTCATTCAGGCCTTCATCGTCAAGCCCTACCGGATCCCGAGCTCCTCGATGGTGCCAACGCTCGATCCCGGCCAGCGCGTGCTCACCAACCGCCTGGCCACTACTCCCAGCGTCGGCGACGTCGTCGTCTTCCATCCGCCACACGGCGCGGACTTCAACAGCCCGGTGTGCGGCGACCGGGCGCAGGGCCAGTCGGGCGACCATCAGGCCTGCGACCAGCCCACGGCCCAGGAGTCCTCCCAGACGTTCATCAAACGAGTGGTGGCCGGACCGGGGGACACCCTCTTCATCCAGGACGGTCACGTGTACCGCAATGGGGTGCGGGAGAAGGACAGCTACATCAATCCGTGCGGGGTGGACAGTTCCTGCAATTTCCGGACGCCGATCAAGGTTCCGCCCGGCCATTACTTCATGATGGGCGACAACCGTGGCCTCTCAGACGACAGCCGTTTCTGGGGTCCCGTCCCCGATAAATGGATCATCGGGGTCGCGTTCTTCACCTACTGGCCCCCCGACCGTCTCGGCACCCTCTAGCGGACCCCGCCCGCCCCGGCGCAAGCCGGCGCGTCCCGGCCGACGCCTGCTCGGCTTCGACCGCGGGCTGGGCGTGCGCTTCGTGGCCGGGGCCGACGAGGCCGGGCGCGGCTGTCTGGCCGGCCCCCTGGTGGCCGCCGCGGTGCTGCTCGACCTCGACCGCATCGGACCCGCGCAGGCGCGGGCACTGGGCACGCTCAACGATTCAAAGCAGCAGACCCCGGAGGGCCGGGCAGCGCTGTATCCGGTGATCCTCAGCATCGCCGCGCAGGTCGCGATCGTCACCCGCTGCGCCCCCGGCATCGACGCGCGCGGGCTGCACAAGACCAATCTCGCCGCCCTGCGCGATGCGCTCAACCGGGTGGCGTGCCCGGGCTGCATCTGCCTCAGCGACGGTTTCCCGGTCTCCGGGGTGGCCCACGAGCGCCGCGCGGTGATCGGTGGAGACGCCAAGAGCGCCGCCATCGCCGCCGCCTCGGTGCTGGCCAAGGAGACGCGGGACCGCTACATGCGCCGCGCCGACCTCACCCACCCGGGCTGGGAGTTCGCCACCCACGTGGGCTACTCCACGCCTGAGCATCGCGAGGCCATCGAGCGCCTGGGAGTCTCGCCGCTCCACCGCCTGTCGTTCCAGTCGACCGCGTATCAGCAACTCGCGCTCGGGTAGCCCGTTCTAGGGGACGGCTGGACGCAGACACGCGTCCGGGCCACCGAGTCGGCGGCCTTGCCGCCCCGGCCATGGCCGACACGTCGCCGATCACGGTCGCCGCTATGACCCCAACGCCCGAGCAGGCGTTCCCCGTCGATCTCAGCTTCAGCGGAACATGGGGTGCGGGCAGGATGTCCACGCTCCATGGCCCCGACGGGCGCCCCCACGCCGACAACGCCACGATCAGCGCCCGCATCAGAACGCCCCCTCCAGATGCTCCAGCGAGAGCAAGCGCCCGCAGGCGTCCACCGTCACCCCGATCGCATCGAAGCGGATCACGTCGGCGTACGGGCGGTCCCGCCGCTCCATCAGCCAGCTCCCGGCCATCTTGCGCACCCGCATCTGCTTGTCGCGCCCGACCGCGTCCAGCGGGCCGCCGGCCTGGCCTCCGGCGCGACGCGTCTTGACTTCGCAGAAGGCGAGCGTGCTCCCCGCCCGCGCCACGATGTCCAGCTCACCCCAGCGGGTCCGGTAGTTGCGCTCCACGATCTGGAAGCCCAGCCGCAGCAGGTGCTGGGCGGCGAGCTCCTCGCCGGTCCGACCCAAGTCGTTCTCCACGTCATTGCCCACGCCGGAAACGCTACGGCAAAAAATGTGACATGTGTGTATCGAAATGTGCCTTTTTCGTCACGAAAGGCCTGCAAGAGACACACATTTGGCACGGCCCGCCACCCACGTGTCACATCTTTTCCCCTAGCGTTCCCGCCATGCTCGCCAGGGTCGCGACCTTTGCCATCGACGGGGTCCAGACGTTCCAGGTGTGGGTCGAGGTCGACATCCGCAGCGGCCTGCCCGCGTTCACCGTCGTCGGCCTCGGGGACACCGCGGTGCGCGAGTCCCGCGACCGCATCCGCTCGGCGATCCTCAACTCGGGCTTCAAGTTCCCCGAGGGACGGATCACGGCGAACCTCGCTCCCGCGTTCATGCGCAAGGCCGGCCCCGGGTTCGACGCCGCGCTCGCGCTGGCCGTGCTGGCCGCCAGTGGCCAGGTCCCCGCGGACGCGCTCGCCGGCTACGCGGTGTTCGGGGAGCTCTCGCTCGGCGGTGAGC
>JBAQGP010000964.1:0-2594 GCA_049287845.1 Solirubrobacteraceae bacterium
CCGCCGGACCTTCCCGAGCATTGAGGCGGCCGCCCCGGAGGGAGGCCGCCCCCCGCGCCGGTCAGCCTTCGTCCCAGGCCTGCACCACCGTCTGCTCGGCGATCTGCCCATCGGACAGCCGCAGCACGGTCGCGCACAGCACGTTGGTCCCGTCGGCGTAGCGGCACGCCTCGCTGAACGCGGCGCCGGTGGCGTCGCCGACGCTGTGCTGCACGCGGTGGCTCATCTCACGCCCGCAGATGTCCTGGAGCCATCCGGCGATGTCCTCACGGCCGCGCAGGACCTGTGGCGATCCCGGCTGGTTGATGCGGTCGGCCACGGTGACCACCGCATCCGGCGCGTACATCGAGAGCTGGGTCTCGGCGTCCCGTCCCTCTGCGGCGCCGCAGAAGCGCCCGAGATCGAAGGTGGCGCTGCTGGTCTGTGTGCTCATGGTGTTCCCCCGGTTGATCAGCGGCCCCCACCGGGGACCGATGGATGTGAGCGTGGTGAACCTACCTACTAGTAGGTAGAAAGTCAAGGAGGATTCGGTTACGATGCGCAGCGATGGCGGCGACGACGACCAAGATCGAGAACGACACGCGGACGCGGATCCTCGACGCGGCCGAGCGGCTCGTGCAGAGGCGCGGGTTCAACGGCTTCAGCTACGCCGACGTGGCGGCGGAGGTTGGGGTCACCAAGGCGAGCCTGCACTATCACTTCCCGGGCAAGGCGGAGCTGGGCGAGGCGCTCATCGCGCGCTACACGCAGCGGTTCACGACAGCCCTCGAGCGCATCGAGGCAGACCGGCTGGCCCCGTCCGCGAGGCTCACCGCCTACGCCCGCCTCTATGCGGACGTGCTGCGCCAGGACCGGATGTGCCTGTGCGGGATGCTCGCCGCCGAGTACGAGACGCTCCCGGATGCGATGCGCATTGCCATCCTGCGCTTCTTCGACCACAACCAGACGTGGCTGCGCACGGTGATGGAGGAGGGCCGCGCCGATCAGACGATGAGCTTTGACGGCACCGCCGATGACGGGGCGCAGACCATCCTCGGTGGGCTCGAGGGCGCGATGCTCGTGGCGCGCCCCTACCGGGACGTCGCCCGTTTCGAGGCGGTGGCCACGCGCCTCATCGCCGGGATGACCGGCGCGCACTGACGCGCCTGACGCGCGACGCGCTGACGCGGCGCGGCGCGGCGGCGTCCAGGTCAGCTCAGTAGCACCGCCTCGATGGCGGCGACGATCTTCGGGTCCTCGGGCCTGACCTTGGTCGGCCAGCGGGCGAGCAGCTTCCCATCGGCGCCCACCAGGTACTTGGTGAAGTTCCACACCGGCGGCGCCGAGTTGGGCTGGCGGGCCAGGTCGGTCCAGAGCGGGCTGGGGTCGGCCCGCACCGAGGTCCGCTCGGTCAGCGGGAACTGGACGCCGTAGTTGCGCTGGCAGAACGCGCCGATCTCGTCGTTGTCGCCGTACTCCTGGTCGGCAAAATCCGCCGACGGGGAGCCGAGCAACTGGAGGCCGCGGCCGGCGTAGCGCTCGTGCAGCTTCTGGAGGCCCTCGTACTGCGAGGTGAACCCGCACTTGCTGGCGGTGTTCACGATCAGGGTGGGCCGGCCGTGCAGCTCGGCCAGATCCAACTCGCCGCCGTCAAGGAGAGTGACCCGATGGCTGTAGAGGTCGGTGGGCTCGTGCAGCTTGGGGGTCCGTCGGACGTACATCCGTAGCGTGGAGACGATGCTCATGTCCCCAAGATAAGCATCAGCCGGTCGCGAGGCGCGCCAGACATCAATCAACGAGCGGGCGATGGAACTCCGCGGTTACCGGGCGCGCGTCCGGCGCAGGCCCGCGCCGACGCCCAGCATCACCAGCCCCGCGCACAGTCCGGCGAGGACGTTGAAGCCTGTGTTGGGAAGCGTCGGGCCCGCGGGGGGCGCCGCCGTCGTGGCCGTGGGCGTCGGCGTCGGCGTCGCCCCCGACGAGTTGGTGCTGGTCGTGCTGGCCAGCACCACGATCGTGCCGTGCATGAACGGGTGGATCTGACAGACGTAGGCAAACGTTCCCGCCCGAGTGAACGTGTGCGAGGCGCTCTGGCCCTTCTTCAAGATCCCGGTGGTGAAGCTGCCCCCGCTGGCGGTGGCGGTGTGACTCGACGGTCCGTTGTTGCTCCAGGTGATCGTGTCCCCGACGTGGACCGTGGTCGTGGCAGGCGAGAAGTGAAAGTCAGCGATGGTCACGCCGGGATCGCCCGCCGCGTGGGCGGTGACCCGCCCGCTGAGCCCGCCTGCATCGGGATGGGGGGGCCGCGAGGAGTGGGACCTGCGCGCCACATGCGACACGCGCACCGCATGCGACACGCGCGCCGCCGGGCGCGGCGCGACGGTGACGGTGAGCACCCCCAGCCGGACCCGGCCGCCGGTCAGGAAGCGCACGGCGATCGTGTGGATGCCGGGGGTCTGGAAGGCAAGCTCGGTCTGGGCGACGTGGCCTGTGTGGCGCGAGTAGATGCCGCGCCCGGCGAGGTCCCAGGAGAATCCGGCGCCGTCTGCGAGCGGCGCGGCGCCGGCCGGCGCGGTCATGGTGATGCGGACCTGCTGGCCCACCGTGGGATGGAG
>JBAQGP010000965.1:0-1698 GCA_049287845.1 Solirubrobacteraceae bacterium
GCAGCGTGAATCGAGCTTCGCCACCTACAACATCACCGACACGCTGGCGGGAACCGGGCTGGCCGACGGGCTGGCCGGTGACGGCCAGTTCTTCGCGATCTTCGACGACGGCCACAACCGCCAACTGCCACGGATCACCAAAGGCCCGTTCCGCTACAAGACCTACGCCTCGGAGTTCGTGGCCAAGAACAAGGCGATCGCCTCACGTCCGGTCAAGCAGGCCGTCATCTCGCCGTCGATGATGATGCTGCTGTATCCGCTGAATGAGGAAATAGACGGCTACTCCCGCGAGCAGTTCCTCGACGATTGCATCGACGAGGCCGAGAAGGACATCCGCCAGTGCTTCGACGCCGGCGCCGTGCGCGTATCGGTCGACTTCACCGAAGGTCGGCTGGCCAACAAGAACGACTCGCGCAACCCGTGGACGGGCAAGGACATGCTCCAGGAGTTCATCGACCTCAACAACCGGCTGTTTGATCGCTTCACCGCTGAGGAGCGCCGCAACATCGGGATCCACACATGCCCCGGCGGCGATTGCGACTCCGTGCACTCCAAGGAGGTCCCGTACGAACTGCTGCTGTCGCACATGTTCGAGATGAACGCGGGCTACTTCCTGGTCCAGTGCGCGTCCGAGGACGACCGCGAGTCGATCTACGAGATGTGCGGCAAGTACAGCCGTGAGGACGCCGACGGCGTGGCGCAGGTGTGCTTCATGGGCGTCATCAATCCGCTGACTCCGGAGGTCGAGACCCCCGAGCAGGTCAAGAACGAGCTCGTGACGGCGGCAAAGTACATCCCGGTGGAGCGCCTCGGCGCGACCGACGACTGCGGCTTCTCGCCGTTCAGCCGCGACGTCAAGCCCAAGCACTCCTCGCCGGACGCGGCCCGCGACATCGCGATGCAGAAGATCAGCGCCCGGCTCGAGGGGGCCCGGATGGCCTCCGAGGAACTCGGCGTCTAACCGGAGGTGTTCAGCGCGCACGGGTCTCGCGCGCTCGGACAAGCGGCCATCGGGCTCACGGGGCTCGATGGCCGTCTTTTGTCTAGCCTCTCAGGGGCAATGCCTCTGCGCGCGATGCCCCACGTGGGCGCCACCGTGTCGATCGAGTACCTGGGGTCGACCCTGCGCGGCGTGGTCGACAGCGTCGAGGGCGACGGGCGGCGCCTGCTGGTGCACGCCGAGGACGGACGCCTGGTGGCGTTCGCGCTCAACGGGGCGACGGCGACGTTCACCGCCGACGGCAGCCAGACCAGCGCTCGGCTGCGCTTCGACGGCTGACGGCCATGCGACTGCTTGCCATGGCCGTGCTCTCGCTCTTCGCGGGCACCCACGCCCACGGTCTTTCGATGCCGGCGACGTCGCGCGTCGCCGTCTACGAGAGCCAAATTTCAAAACCGAGGATCGTCTTGACTCCGATCCCGTTCGGAGTCAAGCGCAAGGCCGAGACCGTGGCCTATTCGCGCCGCCACTACGGCAGCTTCATGAAGCCGACCTGGCGGCTGATCCATCCTCACGTGATCGTCATCCACTACACCGAAGCCAGTTACAGCTCCACCTTCAACACGTTCTCCAACGACGTGCCCGACTCCGAACTGCACGAGCTTCCCGCCACCTCTGCGCACTTCGTTATCGACACCGACGGGACGATCCACCAGCTGGTCTCGCTGGGCACGATGGCGCGCCACACGGTGGGACTC
>JBAQGP010000966.1:0-3096 GCA_049287845.1 Solirubrobacteraceae bacterium
CCATTATACAGACCGGTCGCCGATATGGCCAGAGAAGTGGCTATCCTGGCTGTGTCGGCAGGAGCCCGCGTGCAAACGATAATGACACACATTGTCCGCCTGGCTCCTAGGAGGAAGCCAGCCAGGCCAGCGATGAGGAAAACGATGGCAGGTTCCCCTAGCTAGGAGACCCTGATCGAAGTCCGCTATCCCGCAAACAGGAAGAGCAAACGACCGGTCGGCCTGGCCGTGGCTGCTAGAACGATTGTAGAGCGGGTACTTGCCGACGTGCCTGATCCGATCGTGAAACCCGATTCTCTCGCCTGATCACCTGTCAAGCCCCGGCGTCAAGTAGCCGGACAGGGTGTCGAAGTAGCGGTACCTGGACCACGCCGTGTGGTCACCGATGACATAGAGACGGCGGCGTGCGCGGCTGACCGCGACGTTGACCAGGTTGGGACGCTGCGCGACCCACTGTTTCGCGCCCGGCTTGGCCGGGTTCCCGCCGAGGATGAACAGGACCACGTCGGACTCCTTGCCCTGAGCGGTGTGCACAGTGCCGCCGCGAACGCCAGGGAATTCACTGAGCAGTTTCTCGATTCCATAGGCAGCGTCCAGGAACGGGGAAATCACGAAGATCTGCCTCGCGGCGACGTCATACTTGGACCGCAGCGCCCCGAGCATCTTCCGGGCCTGCTCGCCTTCAGCAGGAATCCAGTGCCCTCGAGCATCGCCGATGGCAGGAATATCTATCCATCCGCTGGGCGGTGCGGTCAAATGTTCGCGCTGGCCCGAGGTGCCATACACCATCGCACCGCCGTAGGCGATCGCGTTGGACACGTCGAACATCGGCCGCTCGCAGCGCCGGTGGACTCGCAGCGGTGCGCCAACCCACACCTCGCCGTCGTCGCCATGCAGGTAGGTGCCGTACTGGTTGGCCTCATCCGCGAGTCGCTGCGTGGACGTGCTGCCCGGCAGCCACCACTCAGCGATACCGGCGTTGAGGCGCAGCGCCTGCTGGGCGGTGAACGGGAGGGTCACGACCGGCTCGATCTGCTTCGGGTCCCCCACGACCACGACTCGTTTGCATCGCCAGATCGCGCCGGCCGCGGCCTGGGGAGCGGCCTGGCCCGCTTCGTCGATGAACAGCCAGCCGAGCGATTCATGGCCGAGCTGGGAGAAGACGCGGGAGAATGAGGAGAACGTCGTCGAGATCACCGGAACGACGAAGAACAGGCTTTGCCATGCTGCTAGCACGGCGGCCGCCGAGGCGTCGGCCGGAACGTCGCCGGTCAGGATATCCATGGCGGCGTGGAGGCTCTGCCGCATTCGTTTCGGCTCAGCCGCCATGAACTCCTGGTGCAGCCGCAGGGCGGCAAGAAAGACCCTGGTCCGCGCGGCGTTCCACTCCGAGTCGGTCCACGGTCCGGACAGCTCGCGCTGGTCCTCATCGGCGCCGAGCGCGGGGACGGCATCCCCCCACCGGCCGACGGCCTCAGCGACATGGTGTTCCATGACGCCGAGCTGCCTGGTCATGTCGGTAAGCGTCACGGCCAGCCGTTTCGCGAGTTCTTCTTCCTCGCCTAGCTGGACCTCCAGATGGAGGACCTGTGCGTGGGTATCGGCCAGGCACTGCCGCGCGACGGCGAGAGCCGTGGTGATCTCACGATCCGCCGCACGCCAGCCTCGCGCGGTCGAGCCCAGAGCCAGAAGGTACGTCGGGAAGCCCGGGCGGCGCAGCCGATGGGTATCCGCGGCGCTTTTGGCCTGGGCGGCGGCGTGCTGGTCCTGGGCGAGTCCCTCGCGAGCCGCAGCGAGTTCGGCACTGATCTCGGATCGCCGGGACTCGGCAGCAGAGTGCTGGACGCGGCGGGCCTCGATGTTCTCCCGCACCGCGGGGAGTCCGGTCATGATCTGACGCACCATCGTCCGTTCTGCGCGAAGGTGTTGTTCATCACGGAGTGCGGCGCGGAAGGCCTGCACGGCGGTCGGCCAGCCGGTGAGCGGAGCCCGCTCATACCCCTTGAGGATGTCCTGGAAGCCCATGATCCCCGCTTGTTTGCCGCCAAACCAGAATGCGTTGGCAAACTTGATCCGGTTGGATTTCCGGCCGAGGCGGGCCGCGACCATGCCCCAGGCATCGATTTTCCCCGCTGAATCGTTGTCGCTGTTGAGCACTGTCGTCGCGAGCTCTGGATAATAGTCGGCGTCCTCGCATTCGATCGCGCCGCGGCCGAGGATTTCTTTGGAGATGTTCTCGACCGCGCCATTGTTATAGGAGGCGACAATGATCTCGAACCCGGTGAGCATCTGGTCCCATTCCCAGATTGTGCGCATATAATTCCCGGACTTCCAGTGGTAGCAGGCCCGGAACGCATCTCCGGGTTTATCGAGCTCGGCCAAGCGAATGGCCCGTTTCACCACGACCGCCGCGATCAGCTCTCGCAGCATTGTTGTCTTCCCGGTGCCGGGCGGCCCGTTCACCGCAAACAGTCCCGGCTGCTGCTCAAGCGCGCGGAGGATGGTGTTGACCGCGAACTGCTGGCTTAGCGCCAAGGGCAGGCCGGGGTCCGCCGGCCAGCGACCGTTAGGGGTGCGGTCCGGAGCGACATGATGGTCGACGACGTCAGGGCGCGCGCGGAGGTTGACGCGATCGGCCTTGCTCGCCGGACCGTTCAGGTATGCGGCGAGAGCGGCGCCGTGGCTGTCTGCGCCAGCCACCTTGGCCAGGTCTGTGACGAAGAAGCTGTTCAGGAAACCCGAGCCGTCCGCGGAGAATTCGCGCTTGCGGCCGATAAGGACGCTCTTGACCCGGAGACCCTTGAGGTCGAGAGCAGCCTGGATATTGAATTTCTCGGTGACGGAGTCGATTAATGCGTACAGGGTGCGGGTGTCAACCGGGCGCCCGACCTCGTGGCCCAGGGCCCTTAGTTCCGCAGCTCTAGCGTCGTGTTCGGAAGGACTCGCTGTCCGCAGGAATTCCATGCGGCATGCCGCCTCCGCTTCCTCGAAGCCATCCAGCCACTCCGTTTTCGTCGGGCCAGGGTCGATAAGACGCCCGGTCGCCCACGCGCAGCTGGCAAATTCCTCGGTGCCGAGCAACGGGCGGCCTTCGTC
>JBAQGP010000967.1:0-1545 GCA_049287845.1 Solirubrobacteraceae bacterium
CGCTCACGCCGCCCCCGGGGTCAGCGTCCGAGCCACCGCGCCGGGTTGTCCACGAACACCGTGTCGAACACGCCGTCGTCCATCACGCCCTGCTCGCGCAGCCACGGGATGACCTCCTCGAACACCAGCGTGAACGACCAGTTGTGGATCGCCGGCGAGGCGCGAAGCTGTTCGATGACGTCGGGCGGGAACCAATCGATCGTCGCGCAGTGGTCCTGGGAGATGACCACCCGCTCGGCGTGCCCGCGGCGCAGGAGCTCGGCAGTCACCGCGTTGCGCTGATCCATCGGCAGGTACATGTCCAGCCCGTAGCGGTCCAGGCCGACGTAGACCCCCCGATCGAGCAGGCCCTGAACGTATTCGACGTCCGGGCTGTCGCCACAGTGAGCGATCTGGATCTTCTCCGGGGCGACGCCCTCCTCCAGCAGGATCTCGACCTGCCGCGGGCCGGTGTTGGCGGCGGGCATCGAGTGGGCCATGATCGGCGCGCCCGTCTGAAGGCTCGCCCGCGCGCATGCGCGATGAACCTTCTCGACGTTCTCGGTCACACCGGGGGCATCGGCGGCGCACTTGAGAAACGCGGCTCTGAGCTCGGTGCCCTGCGTCCCCTCCTCGATGTCGGCCACGAAGTGCTCGGCGATCGCGTCGGCGTCGCGGTTCTCGAAATAGTGAGGCAGGAAATCGTAGGTGTAGATGCCGGTGCAGAAGGCGATGTTCACGCCACTCTCGTCGGAGACTCGCTTGATGAAGCGCACGTCGCGACCGCCGAACATCGCCGTCGGATCGACGATGAACGAGACACCACGCCCCTTGGCGGCATTGAGCTCCCGCAGCGCGGCGTCCAGCTCCGCCTGCGCGTCGTAGCGGCCCGGCCAATTCTCGGCCACCGCCTCGTCACGGAAGCGGACGTGCTCGTGGATGAGGGTGAGGCCCATCTCGGCGGCGTCGATCCGGCCCTGCACGGTTTCGACGGTGCTCATCGCAGCGGCTCTCCCCATTCGATCTCCTGCCGCAGCTGTGCCTTGAGCACCTTGCCGCCCGGATTGCGCGGCAGCGGCTCGTGGCGGACCGCAACGTACTGCGGGACCTTGAAGTCGGCTATCCGTTCCCGCACGTAGGCGACCATCGCCGCCACGTCGGCGTCATCTCCAGCGGGCACGATCACCGCGCCGACCTTCTCCCCCATCATCTCGTCGGGCACCGGAAGAACGGCGGCCTCACCCACGCCAGGAGCGCCGGCCAGCGCGCTTTCGACCTCGATGCAGTACACGTTCTCGCCGCCACGGTTGATCATGTCCTTGGCGCGGTCGACGATGTACAGCAGCCCGTCGTCGTCAATCCGCGCCAGGTCGCCGGTGTGCAGCCATCCGTCCACGAAGGTCTCCGCGGTCGCCTCGGGCTTGTTCCAGTAGCCGGAGACGACGTTCTCACCACGCACCAGAAGCTCGCCGACGCGCGTGCGCTCGTCAGGCGCGTCGATCGCGATGTCCACGACCGGCATCGCGAAGCCCACGCTGTCGGCGTGCTCCGCCGCCTCCTCGTGGG
>JBAQGP010000968.1:0-4955 GCA_049287845.1 Solirubrobacteraceae bacterium
CCTGAAGGCCACCGAGCGCGCGGCCGCCCTGCGCCGGATCGCCGCTCAGATCAAGGCCCGCACGGATGAGTTCATCGCGCGCGAGGTGGCCGACATCGGGATGCCGGTCGCTCAGATGAAGGGGCTCGCAGCCCGTGCGGCGCAGAACTTCGACTACTACGCGGGGGTGGTCACCGAGCTGCACGGCCGCTCCTTCCAGGTGGGCGACGAGTTCCTCAACTACACGATCCGCAAGCCCGTCGGCGTCGCCGGGCTGATCATGCCCTGGAACGCGCCGTTGATGCTCTCCACGTGGCGGATGGCGCCCGCGCTGGCCGCCGGCAACACGATCGTGCTCAAGCCCGCCGAATGGTCGCCGCTGACGGCGACCCTCCTGGCCACCGTGATGGAGGAGGCCGAGATGCCGCCCGGCGTGTTCAACGTCGTGCAGGGATTCGGCGAGTCAGCGGGCGCCGCGCTCTCGGCTCACCCCGGCGTGGACCTCATCTGCTTCACCGGTGAGACCACCACCGGCCAGACGATCATCGCCGCGGGCGCCCCGACGCTCAAGCGCTCCTCGATCGAGTTGGGTGGAAAGTCGCCCGTTGTCGTGTTCGACGATGCCGACCCGGAGCTGTGCGTGGACGCCGCGCTGGCGCAGATCTTCACCATGAACGGTCAGCGCTGCACCGCCGGCTCGCGGCTGCTGGTGCAGGAGGGCCTCTATGAGGAGATCGTCGCCGCCGTGGCGGAACGCGCCAGGAACATCCGGGTCGGGGATCCCACGGACCCGCGCACCGAGCTGGGCCCGCTCATCCGCCCCGAGCACCACGAACGGGTGCTCGGCTATATCGCGTCCGCGCGGGCGGAGGGCGCGCGGGTCGTGGCCGGCGGCGAGCGGCCGCCCGGGCTGGACGCCGGCAACTTCCTCCAGGCCACGGTCATCGCCGATGTCACTGAGCACATGACGGTCTTTCAGGAGGAGATCTTCGGACCCGTCCTCGTGGCGATGCCGTTCTCCGATGAGGCCCAGGCGATCCGCCTGGCCAACGCCACCCCCTACGGCCTGGCCGCGTACGTGTGGACCAACGACATCCGCCGCGCGCACCGCGTGGCCCACGCCATCGATACCGGCATGTGCTGGATCAACTCCCAGAACGTCCGTGACCTGCGCACCCCGTTCGGCGGCGTGAAGTCGAGCGGCATCGGGCGCGAGGGCGGCGACTACGCCTTTGACTTCTACTGCGAGACCGAGATCGTGCACGTCGCGCTGGGCTCACACCACATCCCCCAGCTCGGCCTCCCGGACGAGGACTGACCGGTGACTTCGGCCGCGACGCAGCTCGCCCACACGCCGCCGGCGACACCGCCGTTCGACATCATGCGCGCCGCGTTCGTGGAGCTGCAGGTGACCGACCTGGCGGCCTCCGAGCATTTCTACGCTGACCTCTTGGGCATGATCGTCTCGGCCCGGACCGACGGCGCCGTGTTCCTGCGCGGCTGGGAGGAGCGTCAGCACCATTCGCTGATCCTGCGCCAAGCCGCCCCCGCCCACCCCGCCACCGCCGCCCGGCTCGGCTTTCGCGTGCGCGCCGAGGACGATCTGGACCTCGCTGCCGAGCACTTCAGCGCCGAGGGTCTCGCCACACGGTGGATCGACGGCGGCTCTGACCCCGGGATGGGGCGATCGCTGCGGACCTGGGACCCCTTCGGTTACCCGCTGGAGTTCTTTGCGGACATCGAGCAGTTCGAGACCCAGCATCAGCGCTTCGACCTGCATCGAGGCGCGCCGATCCTGCGCTTCGACCACCTCAACCTTCACTCGCCGCGCGTCGAGGAGACGTTCCGCTTCTGGCTCGGCCTCGGCTTTCGCTGCAGCGAGTACATCTCCACCGACGGTGACGACGAGCGCATCACCGGCGCCTGGCTGCTGCGTAAGCCCACCGTCCACGACGTCGCGCTGACGGCCGGCACCGGGCCGCGGCTTCACCACTTCGCCTACTGGATCGCCGACCCCGCCGGGGTGCTGCGCGCCTGCGATCAGCTCGCCGGCGGCTACCAGGCCCACGTGATCGAGCGGGGCCCCGGGCGCCACGGCGTCTCCAACGCCTTCTTCGTCTACCTGCGCGACCCCGACGGGCACCGCATCGAGCTGTACTCGTGCGATTACTACACCGGCGATCCCGACCACAAGCCGTTGCGCTGGAGTGTCAACGACTCGCGCTGCCGCTCGTTCTGGGGTGCGCGGGCGCCCGACAGCTGGTATGACGAGTCCAGTTTGCTGCTGGGGCCCGACGGCGAGACCGTGGCCATCGAGCCGGCCGACGTCGACGAGCGCGCCCAGCACTCCGAGGTGGCGGCGTAGTGGCTGTGGAGCTGCCGGGCGGGCTGACCCCCGGCAAGGTCGTCGGGGTCCACCTCAACTACCACAGCCGTGCGGCCCAGCGTGGCCGCGTCCCGAGCGAACCCTCCTACTTCCTCAAGCCCGCGACGTCGCTGTCGGGGAGCGGCGATGTCGTGCGCCCGCCCGGCGCCGAGCTGCTCGCCTTCGAGGCCGAGATCGCGGTGATCATCGGCACCCGGGCCCGGAACGTGAGCCCCGAGGAGGCCGCCAGCTACATCGGCTGGTACGCGCCGGCCAACGACTTCGGACTGCACGACTTTCGCTGGGCGGACCGGGGTTCCAACGTGATGGCCAAGGGCCAGGACGGCTACTCGCCGATCGGCCCCGCCATGGCCGCGCAGGGCGTGGACCCGACCACGCTGCACCTCACCAGCACGGTCAACGGCCAGGTGCGCCAGGACACTACCGGCGCCGACCTCATCTTCACCTTCGCCCAGCTCATCGCCGACCTGTCGCGGTTCATGACACTCGAGCCCGGTGACGTCATCCTCACCGGCACCCCGGCGGGAGCCAACGTCGTCGCCCCCGGCGATGTGGTGCAGGTGACGCTCGAGGGCGCAGGGTCGGTCACCAGCACGATCGTCGAGGGCGCGGCCGCGCTGGCCCCGTACGGCGCCATGCCCAAGGCCACCGACGAGGCGCGCGCCTTTGCCACCGGCGTGACCCCGGCGTCCGCGACGGCGGGTCCGCCGCGCCTGTCGCCCGACGCGGAGGCGGCGCTGCGCCGGGTGTCAACGGCAACCCTGACCGTTCAGCTCACCCGCCGCGGGATCCAGACCACGTTCCTGACGGGTCTGCGCCCCACCCGCTCGGACCTGCGGATGGTCGGCTACGCCCACACGCTGCGCTACGTGGCCATTCGCGCCGACGTGCGCGAGTCACTCCAGGGGTCCGAGGACGCCCAGAAACGCGCCATCGAGTCGGTCGCCCCGGGCGACGTGCTCATCATGGAGGCCCGCGGCGAGCCGGGGGCGGGCACCATCGGCGACATCCTGGCCGCCCGGGTGCTCGCTCGCGGCGGCGCGGGGATCGTCACCGACGGCGGGGTGCGCGACACGCCGGGCGTGACCGAGCTCGACATCCCCACCTACTACCGGACGCCCAACGCATCGTCGCTGTGGAACGCCCACATCCCGCTCGACGTCGACGTCCCCATCACGTGCGCCGGCGTGCTGGTGAT
Source organism: Solirubrobacteraceae bacterium (assembly GCA_049287845.1). Lineage (GTDB taxonomy): Bacteria > Actinomycetota > Thermoleophilia > Solirubrobacterales > Solirubrobacteraceae > Palsa-465. The sequence goes on from JBAQGP010000968.1 coordinate 3,564, forward strand.
GCCCGGCGACGTGATCGTCGGCGATGCCGAGGGCGTGGTGGTGCTGCCGCTCGGGCTGGCCGAGGAGATCGCCCACGCGGCGCTCGAGGTGGAGGATCGCGAGGCCTTTGCGCTGGAGCGCGTCAAGGCGGGGGAGTCCTTCCGCGGGTTGTACCCGCTCTCCGACGAGCGCCGGCCCGACTACGAGACCTGGAAAGCGACGCGAAGCGAGGACCCCAGCGCATGACCAGCCCGTTTGCCGGCGACGCGTCCGCGGTGCGCGGCGCCATCACCCCCCTGATCACCCCGTTCACCGACGCCGGCGAGCTGGACCTGGAGTCGATTCCGCGACTGATCGACTGGCAGCTCGCCCACGGCACGCACGGCATCTCGGTCGGGGGCTCGACGGGTGAGCCGACCTCGATGACGGTGGCCGAGCGCATCGAGGTCATGCGCGCCGCCGCCCGGGCGATCGACGGACGCGTGCCCTTCCTGCCGGGGACCGGCACGGCGCTGATGGCCGAGACGCTCGAGCTGACCGCCGAGGCCCAGCGGCTGGGCGCGTCCGCCGCGCTGGTCGTGACGCCGTACTACGGGCGCGCCCAGCAGGAGGGGCTGTTTCAGTGGTACTCGCGGGTGGCGCAGGAGTTCCCGGACCTGCCGATCATCGTCTACAACGTTCCCGTCCGCGCGGCCGTGGACATCACGCCGGTCACGGTGGGGCGGCTGCGCCGCGCGCACCCGAACATCGTCGGGATCAAGGAGACCACTCGTGACTTCGAGCACGTCTCCTACGTGCTCAACGAGGCCGGCACCGACTTCATCGCCCTCTCGGGCATCGAGCTGCTCTGCTACCCGATGCTGACGCTCGGGGGCGTCGGCCACCTGTCCTGCGTGGGCAATTTCGCGCCCGACCCGGTGGCCCAGCTCTATGACGCGTTCGTGGCCGGCGATCACGATCGGGCGCGCGCGCTGCACTACGACCTGCACCCCCTCGTCGACGCCGCCTTCGCGGAGACCAACCCGGTCCCGGTCAAGTGGGTGATGGCCCAGCTCGGCCTGCTGAGCTCTGACCACGCCCGCGAGCCGCTGGCCCCTCTGAGCGATGCCGGCCGCGAGAAGGTGCGGGCGCTGCTGGCCATCAGCCCGCACGTCGACCTCGACGCGCCGGTGAGCGCGTCCGCCTGACGCGCCCGGGCGCCGCCGCGGTGGGCATTTCCGAGCCAGCAACGCCTCACTAACACGGGCTGGCTCGGAAATGCTCGTAGCGCGGGCATTTCCGAGCCAGCTCGGGGCAAGGCGGCCTTGCTGGCTCGATTCTGCTCACGTGCCTGGCTCAGAGCGCGTCCGCGAGCGCCCGCGCGGTGGCCATGACGGCCCGGGCCATCGCCGCGTCGTCGCGGTCGCCGATCC
>JBAQGP010000969.1:0-1530 GCA_049287845.1 Solirubrobacteraceae bacterium
GGGCCGGCGTGGAGGCCGCCGTGGCGTTCGACCTCGCCCGCCGGCGCGGCTGCCTGACCATCGCCTTCGCGCCCGCCGGAGCCGAGTGGGAGTTCGCCCCGCCGACGTCTGACAGCGACATCGCCCAGGAGCTGGTGGAGACCCTCTATCACGTCGTGTGGGAGCTGGTCCACGTGTTCTTCGAGCACCGCGGGCTGCTCAGCGGCCGCGCGGAACGGCGCTCCCATGACGCCGGCGCGTCGAGCTTCCTCTACCCGTTCCTCGACGAGCGCGAGGACGAGCTCGAGCCGGTGGTCGACGACGTGCGGCGCTCGGTGCTGGCCAAGGCCGCCGAGATCGGGGAGCTGCGGGCCCAGACGCTGTGCGAGAACGCCGGTGTCATCGCCGGTGCGGCGGCGGGACTGCGCCTGTGCTTCGAACGAGGCGGGAAGCTGCTGGCCCTCGGCAACGGTGGGTCGGCCACCGACGCGATGGATGTCGTCGCCGACTTCCGCGGGGCGGGACGGCCTGCCATCGACCTCACCGAGGACCCGGCGATCCTCACCGCGATCGCCAACGACATCGGCACCGACGCGATCTTCAGCCGCCAGGTGATCGCCTACGGCGACCCGGGAGACGCACTGCTCGTCCTCTCGACGTCGGGCAACTCCACCAACGTGATCGCCGCGCTGGCCGAGGCCAGCCGGCGGGGGTTGGTCACGCTCGCGATGGTCGGGTACGACGGCGGCCGAGTCGCCGCCGAGAGCCTGGCCGACCACGTCGTGGTCACGCGCTCGGAGCACATCCCCCGGATCCAGGAGGCCCAGGCGAGCGCCTACCACGCGTTGCGAGAGCTGGCGCGATGAGCGTGGGCGCGCCCGTGCGGGGGCGCTGCCGGAGATGGGTGCGCGTGCACGGCACGGTGCAGGGCGTGGGCTTTCGCCCGTACGTGTACCGGCTGGCCGGCGAACTGGGGCTCGGCGGCTTTGTCTTCAATGACGCCCACGGGGTCGTCGCCGAGGTCGAGGGCGCGGACGCCGCCGTCGACGCGTTTCTGTTCCGGCTCGGCCCGGAGGCTCCGCCGCTTGCGGTCGTGGAGGACGTGGTCTGCGAGGAGCGAGCGCTGCGTGGCGAGGAGGCGTTCACGATCCGGCCGAGCCCGCACGGAGAGGTTCCCGACGCCGCCGTCACCCCCGACAGCGGGGTCTGCGCGGACTGCCTGCGGGAGCTGCTGGACCCCGCCGACCGGCGCTTTCGCTACCCGTTCATCAACTGCACCAACTGCGGGCCGCGGTTCACGATCGTGCGCGGCGTGCCCTACGACCGGCCGCTCACGACGATGGCGGGCTTTGCCATGTGCGCCGCCTGCCGAACCGAGTACGAGGATCCGCGCGACCGTCGCTTCCACGCGCAGCCCAACGCCTGCCCGGTGTGTGGCCCGCAGGTCCGGGCGCTCGATGCGACCGGCGCTCCGGTCGCCATCGGCGAGCGTGATCCGATCACCTGGATCGCCGGCCGGCTGGCCGCCGGAGCGATCGTCGCCACCAAGGG
>JBAQGP010000970.1:0-5624 GCA_049287845.1 Solirubrobacteraceae bacterium
GCCCAGCACCTCGGTGTCGACGTCATCGGGCAGCCGCAGACGCCGCCGGCGCAGCTCCTTGCCCAGGAACGCCCGCTCGACCATCGCGGTGTGAAACACGGGCACGCGGCCGGTCAGCGTCTCGAGCAGACAGTCGATGGCCTCGTCCAGGGGCGGGGCCTCGCGCAGGTCCGCGGAGCGCAGCTTGTGGACGAGGACCGACGCGTGCTTGGGCGGGCGCTCGGGCCGGGCCAGCGTGTACAGCGCCTCGCCGAGGATGAGCGCCCCGTCGCGGATGGGCACCGCGCCGATGGCGATGATCTCATCGGAACGATGCAACCCGGTCAGCTCGAGGTCGATCGCACACCATTCCGCCTGGCGCCACGGGGTGTCGCGGTCCGGGCCGGTGGACTGGGCGAACCGGCTTCCGGCCTCGGTGCGCCTGAGGCTGAGCTTCATGCGGGACGCAGCTCCCGCGCCACCGTGCCCACGGCGTGAAAGACATCGCGCAGGCGCGCGCGGGTGAGCGCGCTCATTGCCGCCGCGTCCACCAGGTCATCGGGGGCCTGGCCGCCGGCGATCTGGTCGAGCTGGTGCACGATCCGCAGCTCCAGAGCCAGCTCGAACGCCTCGGTGAGCGTCTCGGCCTGGTCGCCCCGGAGGACGCCCGCGTCAGCGGCGGCGCGCAATCGTTCCGGCGTCGAGCCCTCGCCTGCGTCAGCCGCCGTCGCGGCCCAGCGGGCGATGGCCGCGATCGGGACGATCGCCGACGAGCGGACGTTGAGGCGGCTGTGGCGGCCTTCGCGCGTGAGGACGGCGTCGGCGTCAAAGCCTGTCGGCAGGGCCGGCGTGAAGGCGCGGGCGGCCAGCGCCTCCAGCAGCGCCGCGCGCGACGAGCCGGTGGCGAGCGGCAGGGGCTCTGAGGGCGTCCCCCACAGCACCCGCCGGTCGGCGAGAACCGACAGGGCCAGCTCGTCATCTCCGGCGCGTGCGGCCCAGCCTCCGGCGTCGCGCGCCACCAGCGGCCCGACGACCCCGCACCGCTCGAGGGCGGCCTCGACCGCCGCCAGCCACTCCGGCGAGGGCGGCAGCTCAGGGTCGTGGATGACGGCGCCGCGCCGTGTGGAGGCCGGCGTGAGCTCGCGCCGCGCCTGGGATCCCAACGAAACCCATACGGTTCCCGCGTGCATCACGGCGTCGCCGGCCGTCACGAGCTCGATGGCGCGCCGGGTGAGCGCGTCGACGAGCGCGGAGAGAACGGGGGCCAGCTCGAGCGCCGGGACGCTGGAGTGGTGCAGGTCGAGCATCAGCGCGGGCAGCTGCGCGGCCGCCTCCGAGAGCGCAGCGAGGTTGCGGGAGCGCTCGATGTTGCGCCGGGCGCGCACCCAGGACCGTGGTTGGGCGGCATAGAGGTCGGCGTCCTCCAGCATGCCGACCAGGCGGCCGCGCTCGGAGACCACCGGGGCGTGGCGGATGCCCCGCTCGAGCATCTCATACAGCACCTCGCCGGCTAGACGGTCCGGGGTGACGGTGTAGGCCGGCGCGGTCATCGCCGCGTCGACCCGGACCGCGCCCGAGCGGCCCACGGCGAGCACCCGGGCGCGCAGGTCCCGGTCGGTGAGCATCCCCCATCCCCCTTGCTCCAGCTCCACCACGGCGGCGCTGACGCCGGCCGCGGTCATGCGCTCGGCGACGAAGCCGATGTTCTCCGACGGCTTGCACGTCACGGTCGCCGCGCGGATGAGCTTGATCACCGGCTGATAGTTGACGTCGGTCCGGCCGGAGCGCAACTCGCTGCGCCGAGCGCGATCCAGCAGCGGCCGGGCCACCTCGACCGGGATCCGGTAACAGAGCGTGTCCTCGGCCGCCCGTGCCTCGAACCCGGGCGGCAGCCCCGACAGCATCGCCGCGTGCCCGAAGGCGTCGCCCGGACCGAGCAGGTCCAGCAGCCGGCCCTCGTGCATGATGTCCACCCCGCCCGAGTGGACGACGCGCAGCACCGTGACCGGACTGCCGCCCTCGGCCAGGATCACCGTGCCGCGCAGGTGAAACTCGATCGCCGCCTGCGCCGCGACCTCGGCCAGCTCGTCCGCGGCCAGGGCGTCGAACGGCGGGCGCTGCGCCAGAAACCGGGCGATCTCGCTCAGGCCGGCGTCCAGCTCGCCCTCCGGTCGCGCGTCACGGGGATCATTTGATCAACGGTAGCCGCCGGTCACCGCAGCAGCCCGAGCCGTTGCGCGCGCTGCACCGCCTCGGTGCGGTTGCGGACACCGAGCTTGCGGTACACCGAGCTCGAGTGCTCCTTGACCGTATGACGTGACAGGTGCAGCGATTCGCCGATTTCAGGGTTGGTGGCGCCGGAGGCCATGAGCTCGAGCACCGCACGCTCGCGGTCAGACAGGCCCAGCGCGCCCTGGCGGTCCTGATGCTCGAACACGGTCTTGCCGAGCCCGACCAGCCGCACGGCGCTGGCGATCTTGCGCGCCGGCCAGTCCTTGTAGGCGAAGCCCGATGCGCCCGCCGCGCGCGCCGCCTGCGGCGAGATCTCGCCGGCGCCGCTGAACAGGAGCACGCGGGTGTTGGGCTCGGCCGCGCGGACCCGCTCGCACACCTCGGCGCCGGACTCCTCACCGATGAACAGGTCGACGAGCGCGACGTGCGGGCGATAGCGCTTGGTCATGGTGACCGCCTGGGGGCCGGTGTGGGCTGAGACGCAGCGCTCGACCCACGACTGCTGGGTGAGCATGAGCCGGAACCCCCAGTGCACGACATCGTGATCGTCGACGACCAGCACCCGCAGCCGCTCGGGGCTGCGCTCCTCGTCAGTCATCGTCCTCGTCGGGCACCATCAGCCGCACCTGCCAGGTGCCGGGCTCGCGCTCGCCGAACTCGACGACGCCGTTTGACTGCAGGGCCTCCAGGGCGGCCAGCCGCAGGCCCATGCCGGGCCGCCGGCGGGCGGTGGTCACACCGTCGTTGACGACCTCCATCCAGAACGCCCCATTGGCCCGGCCCAGCCGTACCTCGACGTGGCTGGGCTCGGCGTGCTTGCCGGCGTTGCGCACGGCCTCGATGAGCACCGACTGGGCCAGCGGCTCCAGCGGCGGAGGTACATCCGCCGGCGCTCCCTCGACCAGGGACAGGCTGAGATGGGGATGGGCGACCGCCAACCGCTTCACCTCGGCGGCGAGCGTCGTCTTGGTGGCTCGCGGCGCGCGTCCCAGCGGGCGCTGGAGGGCGGCGCGCAGGTCGGTGAGCGCTGCCTGCGTCTCCGAGGCACAGCGCTGGCGGGCGGACGCGGGCAGCTCTCCATCGCCGTCGAGCGCCATCGAGACGCCGAACAGGCGTTGGATGACGCCCTCGTGGAGCTCGCGGGCGAGGTCGATGCGCTGCTCGAGCTGACTGGCCTTCTCGAACTGGGTGGAGACGATCCGGGCCACCGACGCGAGTGCCGCCGCCTTGCCCAGGGTCCACAGCAGGCGCCGGTCGGCCTCGTCGAGCGGAGGCTCGTGCATCAGGCGGTCGGCGAGGATGACGCCGAACGCGCGGTCGGCCGCGGCCATCGGCGCGCAGACCAGCCGGGCCGGCTCGGACACCAGTGCGGCGAACTCCTCGGGCACCTGACCGCCGAGGTCGCCCACGACCTCGACGACCTGGTCCTGCCGGATGGCCTGGGCGGCGATCGGGGCCGACTCCACGGTGACGTAGGCGCCGGCGAACTGCTCGATGTCCATGCCGTGAGCCCCGACCGCCCGCACCCGCCGATCGGCGGAGTCGTAGCGGAAGATGAGGGCCCGGCGCATGCGCGCCAGACGGCAGACCGCCTCGCACAGGTGGTCGTAGAAGCCGTCGACGGTGGCGCCGGCCTCCGACTGCGAGAGAACCTCGACGAACAGCTCGAGTGCGCCGATCCCGAGATCGGCGCGACCCTCGGTGGAGACCTCAAGGCTCACGTCGCTGACCCCGGGCGGTGAAGGGCGCCCGCGCGCGCTACGCCGTGTGCGCGTGCATCAGGCCGAGCCGCAGCACCTGGTCGGGCGCCAGGTACACACGCCACCGGGTCTGACATGAGGGGCAGTGGCATCGGGCCGATGGATCGTAGCCCTCCAGGCTGTCCTGGCATTCCACGTCCTGCCCTCGCAGGCAGACCGGGCAGGCCAGAGCCGCCTGGACGAGGACGTCGGGGTCCTCGGGACGGAAGCGCGCGACATCGGCGAGGGCGACCATCCGGCGGGACTAGGAGGCCGCTCGGAGCGGCAGTGGGTCCAGCTCGTCGGCAAAGGCGTCGACCCGGGTGATCGGCCGCTTGCCCCAGCGGGCACGCGTGGCGAAGTCCAGGAGGCGGTCCACGTAGTCGCGCAGCGGAGCGGTGGTGATCCCCTCCGGCTCGAGCCGCTTGCGCGTCTCGCGGTCGTCGAACGTGCCTTCCATGCAGAAGTACGGGAAGTACTCGCTTCCGGCCTCCAGCGCCTTGCGCTCGGCGGCGCCGAGCGTCATCGTGGCGAACTCGGCGGGCGCGACCACCCGTGGCACCGGGCGCCGGAAGTAGCGGCTGGCGAGACCGGCCAGCTCGGCGATCGTGGAGGCGTCCTTCCCGGCGGTGAGGTGATAGGTCACTCCGTTGCCGCAGTTCGTCTCGCACAGCTCGTAGGCGGCGTCGGCGACGTAGTCGATGGAAACGACGTCGACGGGCGCGGACGGGATGGCCGGCACCGCGGTGAAGAGGCCTCGCGCGAAGGCGCGCAGCGGCCAGTAGAGGACGTTGAAGGCTGAGGTCCAGCCGTTGTTGCGATCGCCGACGACGATGCTGGGCCGCAGGATCGTGTACGGCAGGCCGTCATGGGAGCGGACGAGCTGCTCGGCCTCGAACTTGGACTGCTCGTAGGAGTTGTGAAAGGCCTGGCCGACATCGGCGTCGCACTCCGCGAAGGCTCCCGGGTGATCGCCGGCGACGAAGGCGGTGGAGATGTGTGCGTAGCACTCCAGCCCGCCATGCGCCCGCGCCAGCTCGGCCAGCTCGAGCATCCGGCGGGTGCCCTCCAGATTGATCGCGCGAGCCTCATCGAGCGGGAGGGTGAACGACACCGAGGCGGCGCTGTGGACGATCTTGGTCACGCGCTCGGCCAGCCGCATGCGCTCGGCCTCGGTGAGCCCGAGGTCCGGGGCGGTCATGTCGGCGGCCACGGCGTGCACGCGCGACCGGTAGGCCCCGCCATCGGCGCCGAACAGATTCGCCAGCACCGCGTCGACGCGGGCCTGCGCGCCCTCGTGGGTGTCGGAGCGCACGAGAGTGATCACGTCGCGATCGCCGCGCTGTAGGTAGCGGGCGAGGAGCTCCATGCCCACGAAGCCGGTCGCGCCCGTGAGCAGGACGTCGCCCTGGGAGGTGCCCGTCATCGAAGGGGAGCCAGCGTGTTGTAGGCCCAGACGAGACGCGCGCGTGTGTCCTGTGGCGCGATCAGCTCGTCAACGAACCCACGCGCGGCCGCCACCTCAGGACGCAGCTGCGTCTCCGCGTAGTCCGCGGCCAGGCGCTCGCGCTCGGCTTCGACGTCGTCGGCGGCGGCCAGCTGACGGCGGTGGATCACCCCGACCGCGGGCTTGGCGCCCATGATCCCGATCTGGGACTGCGGCCACGCGAACAC
>JBAQGP010000971.1:0-4415 GCA_049287845.1 Solirubrobacteraceae bacterium
GTCCGACGGCCTGGCCAGCGACGCGCGGCATCTCGCGCGCCGGAGCGGAGTACGCATCGTGCTGGACCTGGCGGCGCTGCCGCTGGCCGACGGGGTGGCGGAGGTGGCGGCCCAGCTCGGCGCCGACCCGGCGACGTTCGCGGCCACCGCCGGGGAGGACTTCGAGCTGTGCGTCTGCATCCCGGAGCGGGCGCGTGCCATCGTCGAGTCCGAATGGCCGACGGCGGCCGGCACCGCGCTCACTTGGATCGGGCGGATCGAAGACCGTCCCACCCACCCCGGCCGCCCGCCCGGCCTGGAGTTCGCCGGCATCACCGGCGAGCTGTCAGGCTACGAGCACTCCCCCTGAGGGGGCTTCCCGGGTCCTCCCACTTCTGCTCTGAGCAGAAGCCGGCGCAGGATCGCGTCCGCGACGGCGTGAGTGTCGACGCGGTATTCGCCGCGTCCCACCTGCTCCTGTATCTCACTGATCCGCATGTCGCGATTCCCTTCGCCTATCGGCTGAGTGTGACCGATCAATTCCCTGCCCTAGATGTCGGCATTCAAGCTTTCGACCTCCATGCCGAAGCGCGGGGCCTGGACATTTGGACGTCGTCTGGCTGGGGTGCTCGGAGGGCCAATCAGGCGAGGGGTGCACGTGCCGGTCCGAGGGGCTGGACGCCCTCCAGGCGAGCAAAGATGATGATGCGCTGAGCGGCGCTGTACAGAGGATTGCACGCCGACAGGACGAGCCGGTCATAGCCGACGTCATCGACCACCGACACCTCGGTGGGCTTGACGATGCGCTGGTACTGAACCACGTAGGTGAACTTCCCGTAGGGCATCTTGACGAAGATCCGATCCCCGCCCTTGAGCTCGTTGAGGAAGCGGAACGGCGCCAGATAGGTGGTCCGGTGCCCGGCGATCGCCACCGTCTGGCCCATGCCCGGCAGCGCAGTCTGCGGGTAGTGGCCCGGGCCCTCCTCCAGGCTCTGCGTATCGGTGCCCTGGACGATGTTGTACGTGTTGCCGATCCGCGGGATCTCGATCTGGCCGATCGCGTCTCCGGTGACGATCTGGGCGCGCTCGCGCCGGGCCAGATAGGCGATCCGCTGGCCCAGCGGCTTGATGGTGTGCAGCGCCTGGACGTCTGAGCCGGTGAGCGGCGCGGTCCTGTAGCTGAGGTAGCGCTGATTGACCTCGCTGCGCATGATCACCCCGATCGCGGCGGTCACGGGCTCCTGCCAGATGAGTGTCGCGCCGGCGTCGAGGACGAGCAGCAGCCCGGACAGGATGAGCACCGACGAGATGGCGCGGATGACGCGGCGCAGGGGGGAGCTGGTGGCGGTCACTAGCGGCGCAGCGCGGATTTCGTGCCGCCCAGGGAGCCGGGGCCGGCGTAGGTGACGGGACCGCGCACGGTGACCGGGGTGGGGACGGTGCGCGAGCCGCGAGCGGCCAGCAGCGACAGGGTGACCGCGCTCAGCAGACAGCCCAGGACGACGCTCCACTCGACGGCGGCCACGATGCTCACCCCGTGCCCGGCGAGGAGCAGCACCATCTCCCAGACGACGTTGACCGGGCCATAGCCCAGCTCGTTGGCGTAGTACGCCACCACGAGCACCGCCGGGGCGGTCCCGGCGGCGATGAGCACCAGGCGCAGCGGCAGCGGGACCCGCATGTCGGGGCTGATCGCCCACAGCCACAGGTGCAGGGCCGGCACCAGGAGGAATGCGGCGAACGGGTTGCTGAGCCAGATGACGAAGGTGACCAGGCACATCACCACGAGCAGGCCGGCAAGCGCGCCACCGCTGTCCGGCCCTTCGGGAGGCCTGCGCGAGGTCCGGGTGCGCGTCGGAAGCCGCCGCGCCAGCATCAGGACCCCGGCCGACCCCGCCAGCAGGACGACCGCCATCACGACCAGCAGGGCTGCGCCGCCGGTGCCCAGCGGGATGGCGCCGGCCGCGACCGGCCCGGGCGGCGCCACGTTGATGACCCCGATCAACCGGGCCAGCAGCACGATCCCGACCAGGAGCACGAACGGGCCTGCCGCCGCGAGGATCACGGTGAGCGAGCGCCACAGGACATGCCCCCGCCGGCGCGCGCGAGCGACGCCGTCGATGGTGGTCAAGAGGACCGGAGCCAGCAGCGACAGCACGAAGAGCGAGATCGCCCACCCGGGCACGACCTTGCCCCCGAGCAGGACGTAGGCCGACGGCGGCGCCAGCGTCTGGCCACTGTCCAGCGCGGAGATGGTGGTGAGGACCGCGCGGCCCACGGCGGTGAGCTGCGCCGGATCCACCACCGCGGCATCCGCCGCGGGGCCCGGCTCGCCGGAGAGCGAGAGCTGGACCGCGGGGATGCCCCGCGCGCCGAAGGGGGCCTGCTGGCCCAGGGTGAACGGAAACGCGAGGTGCGCGAACTGGCCGCCCAGGCCAGTGAACGCGTTCGACAGCGAGGTCTGCGCCGCCAGGGCCGCGGCGAGGGTGTTGCGCAGCGCCGGGGGGGCCACCGCCTCTCGCGTGGACCACGGGAGGATCACCGGCTGGTGCAGGTGGGTGCTGGCCAGGTCGCCCAGAACGAGCACGGCGTCGACGTGCCCGGTCAGGTTGGCGGCCAGCCGGATCGCCCCGGCGGTCCCCTGGGTGCCACTGGTGGAGGCGAGCACGACGCTGCGACGCAGGGTCTCGCCGGCGAGGTTGCGGGCCAGCTCCATGAGGGTCGCAGTGCCCGACGCCGCCGCCGCCGCCTGCGCGCCGAGAGCATCGCGCGGCGCCAGGATCACGATGCTGCCGCTCTCGGTCCCGGGCCGGATGCCCACGACGTTCTCCAGTGGCACCGCCCCGTCCACGGTGCGACCCGTGAACGTGTCGATGGTCGGGTCAAAGCCGTAGCGCGTCAGGGTGTTGCGGACCGTCACGGCCAGCGACTGGTCGCCGTCTGAGCCGGGGCGGCGCGACGGATCGCTCTCGGCGATGCCGGTCATCGTGGCCGCGACGTTCTGGCCGTTGAACGCCGATGGGGCCAGCGTCGGGCTCAGCGCCGTCTGCTGATCCTTCAGCGAGAACGCCAGGACGACCAGAGCCAGCGCCGCGATGATCAGCCCGGTCCGGTAGATGCGCGGATCCAGCATCGATCCAAGGTTATCCGCCGTGGCACTGTGCAAATGCTGGTCGGAGACCGGCGCTGATTACTCTTGTGAAGTTGGCCGAGACGACGGTGCCTGAACGTAGCGCCCGCATCCTGCTCGTCGACGATGAGCAGTCGATCCAGACCCTGCTCTCCTACCCGTTGCGCAAGGAGGGCTACGAAGTGGTTCAGGCCACCGACGGCCGCCAGGCGCTCGAGCGCTTCGACGAGCAGTCCTTCGACCTCGTCGTGCTCGACCTGATGCTGCCGCGGATCGACGGCCTGGAGGTCTGCCGGCGGCTGCGTAGCCGCAGCTCGGTCCCGATCATCATGCTCACCGCCAAGTCCGAGGAGATCGACAAGGTGGTTGGGCTCGAACTCGGGGCCGACGACTACATCACCAAGCCGTTCTCGCTGAGGGAGTTCTCCAGCCGCATCAAGGCGGCGCTGCGGCGCGCCGAGATGAGCCGGCCCGATCAGGCGCTGCCGGGGGAGGCGCCGCTGGTCATCCGGGAGCTGCGGATCGACTTCGCCAAGCGCAGCGTCCGGATCCGTGGCACCGACGCGCAACTCACCTACGTGGAGTTCGAGATCCTGTCGGCGCTGGCGCGCGCGCCGGGTCGCGTGTTCACGCGTGACATGCTGCTGGCGCGCATCTGGGGCGACTCGGCGTACCGTGATCCGCGCACGATCGACGTGCACATCCGGCATCTGCGCGAGAAGGTGGAACGTGATCCCAAGGACCCGGAATATCTGTTCACGGTGCGCGGCGTCGGCTACCGCTTCCGTGACACCGATCCCTGAGAGCTGAGGGGGAGCGGCACCGTGGGGCGCAGATGAGGCTGTCGCTGAGCAACCGCCTGGCGGTGGTGTTCTTCGCCATCACCGCGCTGGCCATCGGCGCGCTGTACCTGTACGTCGCCCCCGGTCTCCAGAGCCGCCTGATGGGCGAGAAGCTCAGCGCGCTTGCCGCCACCGCGCAGACGCACTCGGGCAAGCTCGGTCGTGCCCTGGGCAGCTCCACGCCCCTGCCCGACGTCCGGCGGCTGGTCAACCAGACCGCCGCGACCTCGGGAAACCGCGTGACCCTTCTGTCGGTCAACGTCGCTCAGGGGTCGATCCAGCTCTCCAAGCTGGCCGACTCGGACATGGTCTCAGGGCCGGCGCTGCGCTTCCGGATCGCCAGCCGGGCGGTGGCCCAGCGGCGGACCGTCACCGGCGTGGAGCGCTCGGGCTCAGGCGCGGTGGCCGAAGCGGCGCGACCGGTGTCCTACTTCCGCGGCGCCGTGGGGTGGGTGATCGTGTAC
>JBAQGP010000972.1:0-4156 GCA_049287845.1 Solirubrobacteraceae bacterium
CTGTTCGCGGTCCAGCGCTACGGGACCGGCGCCGTGGGCTGGATGTTCGGACCCATCATCCTGATCTGGTTTGTCATCATCGCCGCCCTCGGCTTGCACGAGGTCATCGGGCATCCCGGAGTCGTCAAGGCTCTGTCGCCCACCTATGGGATCAGCTTCATGTTCGACCACGGGGTCTACGGCTGGCTGACGCTCGGCGGCATCGTCTTGTGCGTCACCGGCGCGGAGGCGCTGTACGCGGATCGCGGGCACTTCGGCGCCGGGCCCATCCGCGCCACCTGGTTCTCGATCGTGCTGCCCGCCGTGCTCCTCTCCTATCTGGGCCAGAGCGCCTACGTCCTCGGACACCCCGGCGACGTGAAGCAAACCGCGTTCAGCCCGTTCTATCTCCTGGTGCCCTCGTGGGGCCGGCTGCCGATGGTGTTCCTGGCGACGGCGGCGACCATCATCGCCTCCCAGGCTGCCCTCACCGGCTCCTTCTCCGTGGCCAAGCAGGCTGTCCAGCTCGGCTTCCTGCCCCGGCTGAAGATCGTGCACACGTCCGAGCTCGAGGGTCAGATCTACGTGCCGCTCATCAACTGGGCCCTGTGCGCCGGCGTCGTCACGCTCGTGCTGGTGTTCAAGAGCGCCGAGCACCTCTCCGACATCTACGGCGTGGCCGTCACCGGCACCTTCATCCTCGACACCACCCTGTTCCTCGCGGTGGCTCGGTCGCTGTGGGGCACGGCCAAGTGGAAGCTGGCCATCCTCGGGGCCGTCTTCTACACGATCGAGATCGCGTTCTTCAGCTCCAACCTCAGCAAGGTCAGCCACGGCGCCTGGCTCCCCCTCCTCGTCGGCCTGCTGGTGGCCACGGTCATGGTCACCTGGCGCAAGGGCCGCGACATCGTCACCCACAACCGCACCGTCCACGAGGGCTCTCTCGACGAGTTCCTCGACGGCCTGTGCAACGCCAAACCCCCGATCGTGCGCCTGCCCGGTACCGCGATCTTCCTCAACCCCGGCAAGGAGACCTGCCCGCTGGCGCTCCGGGCCCAGGTCGAGCACAACCACGCCTTCCACGAGAAGGTGGTGATCTGCTCCATGGTCCCGGTGAGCATCCCCCGCGTGGACAAGACCGACCGCTTCGTCTCCGAGCGGCTGGGCAAGGGCCTGTTCAAGATCCATCACATCACCGTGCGCGTCGGCTACCACGACAGCTGGAACGTGCCCGAGGCGCTCGCCGAAGCGCGCAAGCACGGCTTCCTGGACCGCAACCTCGATCTCGAGCACGCCTCCTACTTCGTCTCCCGGATGACGATCGTCCCCACCGCCGGGCCCGGGATGTCGCGCTGGCGCAAGCAGCTGTTCATCGGAATGGCGCGCAACGCGACCAGTCCGATCGACCACTTCCGCCTGCCGAGCCCGCGCACGGTGATGACCGGCTCCCAGGTCGAGATGTGATCAGGCGCCTCGGGCGTCTTCACAACATCTTGATACGCGGGGTTGCTTCCTGCACAGGTCCTTGACGCGGACGCGCCGACTATGAGGGCATGGAAGCTCGACGGACTCCGTCCGAAGGTGCTCACGAGGCCGATGGCGCGGCGTCGGTCGCCGAGGCATCTCCACGTCGCGCCAAGCGCAACTTCAACGAGGCCGCCCACAAGCTCGGCGATTGGCCGGTCAGACCCGCGGCTCCCAGACACCGCGCCCCGTCGGCAGCCATGCAGGCCGCCACCGACGACGAACGAGACGTCGTCGCGCACGCGGGCAAGGCCGTTCTGGCGCTGGGGGCTCTCGGGATCGTCTACGGCGACATCGGCACGAGCCCGCTCTACACCGAGCAGTTCATCTTCACCGCCCACGGCAACGCCGCTCACCCCAACGTGGCCGGCGTCTACGGGATCGCCTCCCTCATCTTCTGGACGCTGATGGTCGAGGTGTCGATCAAGTACGGCGGCTTCATCATGCGCGCGCACAACCGTGGCGATGGCGGGATCATGGCGCTCACCGCCCTGGTCCAGCGCAAGCGGATCGGCCGAACCTTCATCCTGGTGACGTTGGGAATCTTCGGCGCCGGGCTGTTCTTCGGCGACGGCATGATCACCCCCGCGATCTCCGTGACCTCGGCCGTGGGCGGGCTCGGCGTCGTGAGCCCCGGCCTGGCGCATCTCATCGTGCCGCTGTCGCTGGCCATCCTCGTGGGCCTGTTCGCGGTGCAGCGCTTTGGCACCGGCGCCGTCGGCGGACTCTTCGGCCCGGTCATCCTCATCTTCTTCGTCGTCATCTCGATCGCCGGAGTCCACGGCATCCTCATGCACCCGGGGGTGATCCAGGGGCTCTCCCCCATCTGGGCCGCACGGTTCATGATCGCCCACGGGGTCCAGGCGTGGCTGACGCTCGGCGGCGTCGTGCTCTGCTGCACCGGCGCCGAGGCCCTGTACGCCGACCGCGGTCACTTCGGCGCCTCCCCCATCCGCATGACCTGGTTCGGAATCGTCTTCCCCGCCGTGATGCTCTCCTACCTGGGCCAGGCGGCGTTCGTCCTCTCGCACCCCCGCAGCGTGACCACCTCGTCGTTCAACCCGTTCTTCCAGCTCATCCCGCACGGGCTGCTGGTGCCGATGGTGGTGCTCGCCACCCTGGCGACGATCATCGCCTCCCAGGCCGCGCTCACCGGCTCGTTCTCGGTGGCCAAGCAGGCCGTCCAGCTGGGCTTCATGCCGCGCCTGCGCATCATCCACACCTCGAACCTCGAGGGTCAGATCTACGTGCCGCTCATCAACTGGTTCCTGTGCGCGGGCGTCGCCGCGCTCGTGCTCGTGTTCCAGAGCTCCAATCGCCTCGGCGACATCTACGGCGTCGCCGTGACGGGGACGTTCATCCTCAACACCATCCTGTTCCTCGCCGTCGCGCGAGCGCTCTGGCGAACGCCCCGGTGGCGGCTCGCCATCCTGGGCACGCTCTTCTTGATCGTCGAGGTGGCGTTCTTCACCTCCAACCTCGCCAAGATCGCGGACGGCGCCTACCTCTCACTCGCCGTCGGGCTCGTGATCGCCGTCGTGATGATGACGTGGCGCAAGGGCCGGGAGATCGTCACCGAGAACCGCAACCGGGTCGAGGGGCCGCTCGGCGAGTTCTTGGAGGGGCTCTGCACCGCGCAGCCACCGATCATCCGGCTGCCCGGCACCGCCATCTATCTCAGCCCCGGCAGCGCGACCACGCCGCTGGCCCTGCGCACGCTCGTCGAGCACAACCATGCCATGCACGAGAAGATCGTCATCGTCTCGATCACGCCGGTGAGCATCCCGCGCGTGGACAGGTCTGACCGCTTCACCTCCGAGCGGCTGGGCAAGGGCCTGTTCAAGGTCGTTCACGTCAACATCCGCGTGGGGTACCGCGACGGGTGGAACGTCCCGGCGGCGCTGGCGCTGGCGCGCAAGGAGGGCTACCTGGATCGCAACCTGGATCTCGAGCACGCCTCCTACTTCGTCTCCAAGATGACGATCGTGCCCACCGGCGCTCCCGGGATGGCCCGGTGGCGCAAGAAGATGTTCGTCGCGCTGGCCCGCAACGCAGCCACCCCGATCGAGCACTTCGACCTGCCGCGCGCGCGAACGGCGATGACCAACTCCGAAGTGGCCATGTAGCGCACGCCCCCATCGGTGGCCGCTGGCGTTCGGTCGCCCGGCGCGCCACAATTAGGGCCTCACGGACAGCGGCTGACGGGAGGCTCGATGAGCAGCGACTACATCCTCGCCTACGGAACCCACGCCTCAGCGCAGGACGGGCGGTGTGCCATGGAGTGGGTCAGCTACCTCGCGGGGGAACCGCATTCCGACCAGCCCGCGTGTGTGAGCCCGGTCCTGCGCGCGATGTGCATCGCGCTCAACGACGGTCTGGACGAGGAGCCGCGGCAGCGTCTGCGCCCCTACCTGGCAAGGACGATCGGCACCGCCACCGACGACCTGGACACTCGACGCGGGTGGATGGCCATGGACTGGCTGGCCCGCGTCTACACCCCGGCCTGGCTCCAGCTCGCCGGGCTGAGTGACCGCGCGCACCGCCTCGAGTCCGCCGACGAGGTCAGCGACGCAGCGAGCCTGGCGCACGCGCTGGAGCTGCTGGAGGGCGCCCGCCGCGAGTCTCGCGCCGCCCGCGCCCGGGCATTCGGATC
>JBAQGP010000973.1:0-1500 GCA_049287845.1 Solirubrobacteraceae bacterium
GCGCCAGCGACATCAAGCGCTGCCGGCGCCCGAGCGCTCGGGCGACCTCGTAGGCGGCGCGCTTGCGAAAGCAGGGCATCTGGCCCGCCGTCCCCCCGGTCTCCTTGATCAGCGACGTCATCTGGACACCGTCCAGGCCGCAGGCCACGACCCACGAGAACGGCTGAAGGTCGTTCTCCACGTTGACCGCCCAGCCGTGGGTCGTCACGCCCTTGGCCAGGTGGACCCCGATGGAGGCGATCTTGCGCTCCCCGACCCAGACGCCCGTGTAGTCGGGCCCGTCCTGCGCCCGGCCTCGCGCGTCGGAGACCCCCTCCTGATGCAGCGCGGCCGCCAGGCCCTCCTCGAGCGTGCGCAGGTAGGCGACGACGTCGTCGACGCGGACGATGGGATAGCCGACGAGCTGGCCGGGGCCGTGGTAGGTGACCTTGCCGCCGCGGTCGACGTCGACGATCTCGATCCCCTGGGCCCGGTACCAGTCCTCGCCCATCGGCAGCTCGCCCGACCCGGAGCGCCGGCCGCGGGTGTACACCGGCCAATGCTCGAGCATGAGCATCACATCGGGCACCTCGTCGGCTTGGCGCGCGGTGCGCACTCGCTCTTGGAGTGCCAGCGCCTCGCGGTAGTCGATCGTGCCCAGGTGGCAGACCCAGAGCTCGTCCATGGCTAGGACGGAAGGCTCTCCAGCCGCCGCTTGACCGTGGCCAGGAACTGGGCTGACAGGACTCCGTCGAGGGCGCGGTGATCCCAGCTCAGCCCCAGGATCGTCATCGGCCGGATGGCGATCGCGTCGTTCCCGTCGCCGTCGGTGAGCACAACGGGTCGCTTGACCACGGCCTCGAGGTCGAGGATGCCCACCTGGGGCTGGTTGATGATCGGCGTGGCCATGATCGACCCGTACTGGCCCGGGTTGGTGATCGTGAACGTCCCGCCCAGCACGTCGTCGGCGGTCAGCTCCCGGGCGCGCGCGCGGCGGGCGATGTCCTTGATCCGGGCCGCCAGACCCTCCACTGAGAGCTCCTGGGCCTTGTGGATGACCGGGACGATCAGCCCGTCCTCGCCCAGCGACACCGCGATCCCGAGGTTGACGTCCTCGGGCCGCGCGTAGTCGTCGCCGTTGAGCCAGGCGTTCAGCGCCGGGTGCTCGCGCAGAGCGTCGATCGTCGCTCGAGCGACGAATGCCAGCGCGGTGACGCCCAGCTTGGAGCGGGCGGCCTCGACACGGCTCATGTCCACCTCGATCCACGTCGTGCACGTCGCCGCTGTGTCCAGCGATTGCTTCATGCGCTCGCCGATGGTGCGCCGCATCCGCGACAGGCCGCTGCCGCCGGTGACGACCTCCCCCGTCACGCCCGCCGGGCTCGGCGCCGCAGCGGCGACCGGGGGGTCGGGCCGGTAGGGGCTCTCGATGTGCAGGGGTGGATCCTGCACCGCGCCACCGGCGTGGCCGTTGCCGTTGACCACCGCCAGCACGTCCTGCTTGCGCACCCGGCCGCCGCG
>JBAQGP010000974.1:0-6782 GCA_049287845.1 Solirubrobacteraceae bacterium
GGGCGGAGGCGCCAGCGCGATGCCGGTCGTGCCCTCGGGCGGGTAGACCTCGATCCAGCGGTAGCCGCCGCCGAACGGAACGTCGGTGCGCTTCTCAAAGCCGAGCGACTCATAGAAGGCGACCGCCTTGTCCTGGTCCGGAGTGCCGACGCAGACCAGGCTGATCGTCCGGATCCGGGTTGCGGTGGTGCTCATCTCTGCTCCTCCTGGGGTTGTGGCTGACACAACCTAAGACCAACCGTGCCCCGAAAACTAATCGGTCGGCGGTGAGGTTGCTCTCAGCGACGCGGGAGGCGGCGGATCTCGGCCGCCGCTGGGTTGCCCCGCCACGCACACGATCATCTGGCGCTCACTCTTGCACGCTTTCCCGTGAAGTAGAACAATTGTGAGCATGAATCCACGGATCACGCTCATCGGCGCGGGCAGCGTCGAGTTCACCCGCATCCTCCTCGCCGATCTCAGCGCATTCCCGGAGCTCGCCGAGGCCACCGTCGTCCTGCACGACATCGACCGCGAGCGCCTGGCCACCGCCGAGCAGATCGCCGCCGACGTCAACCGCTCCACGGGCGCCGCGTTCGCCATCGAGTCCCACCTCGACCGCCGGGCGGCGCTATCCGGCGCCGACTTCGTCATCAACGAGATCCAGGTCGGTGGCTTTGACGCCACGCTGCGCGACTTCGAGATCCCCAAGCGCTACGGGCTGCGTCAGACGATCGCGGACACACTGGGCGTCGGCGGGGTCTTCCGCGCCCTGCGCACGATCCCGGTGCTGCTGGCCATCGCCGACGACATGGACGAGTTGTGCCCGGAAGCGACCCTGCTCAACTACACCAACCCGATGGCGATGCTGTGCTCGTCGGTGTGGGCCAGCGGCCGCGCCACGCGGATCGTGGGTCTGTGCCACTCCGTGCAGAACACCCACGAGCAGATCGCCGAGATCGTCGGGGTCCCCGAACCCGAAGTCGAGTTCCTCACCGCCGGGGTCAACCACCAGGCCTGGGTGCTGCGCTTCGAGCGCGACGGCGAGAGCCTGTATCCGCGGCTGGACGAGGCGATCGCGCGCGACCCTGACGGCCTGGGCCGCCGCGTGCGCGTCGAGCTCTATCGCCAGTTCGGGCACTTCCCCACGGAGTCAAGCGAACACAGTGCCGAGTACCTGCCCTGGTTCATGTCCCACGACGATCAGCTCGAGCGCTACCGGATCCCGGTGGACGAGTACATCCGCCGCTCACAGGACAACCTGCGCGAGTACGCGGAGATCAAGCGCAAGCTGGCCGAGGGCGAGCCGCTGGAGGTGATGCGCGAGGGCGAGCTCGCCCCGCGCTACATCCACGCGATGGCGACGGGCGCCGAGCGCATCGAGTACGGCAACGTGCGCAACGACGGGCTGATCGAGAACCTGCCGCCCGGCTGCTGCGTCGAGGTCCCCTGCCGCGTCGACGCCGGCGGCGTGCACCCGATCGCCGTCGGCCCGCTGCCCCCGCAGTGCGCGGCGCTCAACCGCACGATGGTCAACGTCGCCGACCTGACCGTTCACGCTGCCCTCGAGGGGCGCCGCGACCACGTCTATCAGGCGGTGATGCTCGATCCCAACACGGGCGCGACGCTGACGATCGCCCAGATCCACGCGATGGTCGACGAGCTGCTCGAGGCTCACGGGGACCTGATGCCCGAGGGGCTGCGGGCGTAGGTCCGGTGGCCGGCGCGCGGCGGCCAGCCCGTCGAGCGGTCTGGCCATCGCAGGAGACGGGACCGCGCGTGGCTCCCGCCACAACAGGGTGCACAACGTGACAAACCCGGTCCCTTCCCCGCGGGTTTTCCACGTTATGCGCGCTGGAGGGCACTCCTGGGGAAAACCCGCCGGCGGCGACCCCGATTTGTCACGGCGCGGCGCGGCGCGGCGCGGCGCGGCGCGGCGCGTCGCTCAGACGATCGTCACCCGCACCCCTGCGTCCCGGATCGCCGACACCGCAGCGCCGTCCGCCCCATCGTCAGTGATGAGCTCGTCGACATCGGCCAGCTCGCAGATCCGCGCGAAGGCGACGTGACCGAGCTTGGAGCTGTCGGTGACGACCACCACCTGGTCAGCCCGCGTCAGGAGCGCGCGGTCGGTCCCGGCCTCGATCTCGTGATGGGTGGTCAGACCCGCCCGCGGCGAGATGCCGTCGACCGACAGGAACGCCATGTCCAGATTGAGGCCCTCGAGGCTCGACTCGGCGATCGGGCCCACCAGCTCATAGGACTCGGCGCGCGCCACCCCGCCGGTCACCACCAGCTTGAGGTTGGGCCGCACCGCGATCTCGGCGGCGATGTTCAGCGCATTGGTGACGACGGTGAGGCGAGGGCGGTCGACCAGGGCGCGCGCCACCTCCGTCGTCGTCGTGCCACCGGTGAGCCCGATGGCCCAGCCCTCGAGCACCCGGCTGGCCGCCTCGTGGGCGATCCGCCGTTTCTGCTCGGGCTGGCGGGTGCTCTTGTAGCGCAACGGCAACTCGTATGTGACACCGTGGGGGACCGCGCCGCCGTGCGTGCGCTCGAGCAGCCGCTGCTCCTCCAGCAGGCGCAGGTCGCGGCGAACAGTCGCCGCCGAGACCTCGAGCGAGCGCGCGATCTGCGCGACGTTGACCGCGCCGTCCGCCGACAGGCGCTCGAGGATGGCTCCGAGACGCTCTGGCTGATGCATCCGGCGCTCAGTGTATGTCCGTGGCTGTCGTATGAACACAAATACTCGCAGCTGCATGTTGCTTTGTGCTCACCTAGCCCATATATTGCGCAGAAGTGAGCGTCACGCGCGAGGAGATCGCCAGCCAGCCACAGATGTGGCGCGAGGTGGTCGAGCTTCTGCCCCAGGTCGCGGGCCGGCTTCCGGCGCCGGGACAGCGCCTCGCGATCATCGGCTGCGGGACCTCGTACTTCATCGCGCAGGCGGTGGCCGCCGCGCGCGAGGCCGGCGGCCACGGTGAGACCGACGCGTTCGTCGCGTCGGAGATGCCGGCCGGGCGCACGTACGACCTCATCCTGGCGATCTCGCGCTCGGGCACCACGACCGAGGTGGTGCGCTGTCTGGAGGCCCTCCCCTCCAGCGTGCGGTCGCTGGCCATCTCGGCCGTGCCGGGCACGCCCGTGGTGGAGGCGGCGCACGACGCGATCGTCCTGGCCTTCGCCGATGAGACCTCGATCGTGCAGACGCGCTTCGCCACCACGGCGCTGGCGCTGCTGCGCGCCCACTTCGGCCATGACCTGTCCCCGGCGATCGCCGACGCGCAGGCCGTGCTGGACCAGGCGCTGCCCGCCGAGCCGACCGAGTTCGAGCACTTCGTGTTCCTCGGCCACGGCTGGACCGTCGGCCTGGCCTCCGAGGCGGCGCTGAAGTTCCGCGAAGCTGGACAGGCATGGGCCGAGGCCTATCCGGCCATGGAGTACCGCCACGGCCCCATCAGCGTCGCCGGTCCCGGCACGCTGGTGTGGTTCGTGGGCGACGGCGACCCCGACCTGGTCCGCGATGTCCGCGCGACGGGGGCGACGGTCGTGACGCGGACGCTCGATCCCATGGCCGAGCTCGTCGCGCTGCAGCGGGGCGCGGTCGCCCTCGCCGAGGCCAAGGGCCTCGACCCCGACAATCCCCAGCACCTCACGCGGTCTGTGGTGCTGGGGTGACCCCAACGAAAAGGCTGGACACGATGAAGCGCCTCATCCTCCTCCCTCTCCTCGCCGCCAGCCTGGCCCTCGCCGCGTGCGGGAGCAGCGGCAACGGCAGCAGCAGCAGCTCCAAGAGCCCGGCCGCGTCGGGCGGCAGCAAGAGCGGTCACACCACGATCACCGTCTGGCAGGGCGACACCGAGACGGAGGCGGCGGGGTTCAAGACGCTCGTAGCGGAGTTCAACAAGACGCATCCGAACATCACGGTCGACTCGCAGTTCTACGGCAACAGCGACTACGCCCTGCAGAAGGTGCTGGCCGCCATCGCCGGCGGCAAGCCGCCGGACATCTCCTACCTGTATGGCTCCTGGGCGCCCAACATCGCCACCAACCCGCAGTTGGTGCCGCTCAACAAGTTCATCGACGCCGATCCCAGCTTCAACTGGAACGACTTCTTCCCCGCCGAGCGCAAGGTGGCGACCGTCGGCAACAGCATCATCGGGATCCCCGCGCTCGTCGACAATCTCGCGCTGGTCTACAACAAGACGCTGTTCAAGCAGGCCGGCCTCCCGCTGCCCACCCCGAACTGGACCTGGAGCGACTTCGAGAACGCCGCCATCAAGCTCACCAACGCGGCCAAGAAGCAGTTCGGCTGGGCCTATGTCAACGACGCCAGCGAGGACACCGTCTGGCGCTTCTGGGCGATGCTGTGGCAGGCAGGGGGCTCGATCCTCTCCGCCGACGGCAAGCAGGCGGGGTTTGACTCCGCCGCCGGCATCAAGGCGCTGACCCTGCTGCAGCAGCTCACCGCCCGCCACTCGATCTACCTCGACAACGGCTCGGACAATTACCTGAGCGTGTTCAACAACGGCCACATCGGCATGCTGTGGACGGGGCCGTGGGACCTCGCTCAGATCATCCAGTCCAAGGTGAACTTCGGGGTCACCACCCTGCCCGGCGCCGAGAATCACCAGACGATCTCCGGACCCGACAACTGGGTGATGTTCAACAACGGTTCTGCCCGCGAGCAGGCCGCTTGGACGTTCCTCAAGTGGCTCACCTCACCCGCCATCGACCTGCAGTGGGTGACGCTGACCGGCGACCTCCCGGTCCGGGCCTCGGTCGCCAACCTCCCCGGCTACAAGAAGTTCGCCGCCAAGTACCCGGGGATCGACGTGTGGGCGAGCAACCTCAACAACGCCACCCAGGCACGCCCGCAGAGCACCAAGTACCCGAAGGTGTCCACGGTCATCGGCCAGGCCGTGCAGTCGGTGCTGCTGGGCAAGGCCGCACCCTCGCAGGCGCTCAGCCAGGCCGCGCAGCAGGTCAACGGGATCCTCGCGGCACCGGGATAGGGGCACAGGCCACGGGATGACCGCGCACTCGGCGACCGGAATCGCCCCCCACCGGCGCCCGAGCCTGCTCAAGCGGCTGGCCGCCTCTGACCATCTGGCCGGCTGGGCGTTCGTGGCGCCCGCCGTGATCCTCATCGCCGTCTTCGCGATCATCCCCATCGGCTGGTCGCTGCTGCTCTCGCTGCAGGCCAACAACCTCATCGCGCCCGCGCACTATGTGGGGCTGGCCAACTACCGCGCGCTGGCCAAGGACCCGGCGTTTCGTTCGGCCATCGGCCACACCGTCGTCTACACGGTCCTCTTCGTCCCGCTGTCGGTGGCCGGGGCGCTCGGGCTGGCGGTTGCGCTCAACCGCAAGATCCGCGGCATCCGCTTCTACCGCCTGGCGGTGTTCATCCCGCTGGTCACCTCGACGGTGGCCACAGGGATCATCTTCCTGTGGCTGCTTGACCCGACGTTCGGGCTGGTCAACTACGTGCTGCACCTGGTGGGGATCGGTCCCCAGCAGTTCCTCCAGGACCCCAATCAGGCGCTGTACTGCATCGTGGCCGTGACGGTGTGGAGCTGGCTGGGCTTCGACGTGATCATCTACCTGGCCGCGCTGCAGGGCATCCCGCAGGACCTGCTCGAGGCCTCCGAGATGGACGGCGCCTCCCGGTGGTCGACGTTTCGCAGCATCGTTCTGCCGCTGCTGGGGCCGGCGACGCTGTTCATCGTCGTGTGGTCGACCATCAACGCGCTGCAGCTGTTTGACGAGATCTACGTCACCACGCGAGGTGGCCCGCTCGGCTCGACCACCGTGATCGTCTACTACCTCTACCAGCAGGCCTTCCAGTTCTTCAACGGCGGCTACGGCGCCGCCATCGCCTACGTCCTGTTCGTGGCCATCCTCATCGTCACGCTGCTGCAGCTGTGGGTGGGCCGGCGGCGGGTCTACTACAGCTCATGAGCGTCCAGCCGATCGCCGTCCCCGAGCGGTTCCCGCGTCTCCCCGATCCCCCGGCGCACCGGCGGCGCAGCCGGCTGCCCTTCAGCCCCTGGCACCTGTTCCTGGCCCCGGTGGCGGCGATCATGCTGGTGCCGCTCATCTGGATGGTGATCGTCTCGCTGGAGACCCGGCAGCAGGCCACGACCTTCCCACCGGTGCTCCTCCCGTCCTCCGTGCACCTCAGCAACTACTCCGACGCCTGGAACGCGGTCCCCTTCGCCCACTTCTTCGTCAACAGCCTGCTCTACTCGCTGGCCACCGTGGCGGGCAACCTGCTGTTCTGCAGCCTTGCCGCCTACGCGTTCGCCCGCATCCGCTTCTTCGGGCGCGAGGTGCTGTTCGTGGTGCTGCTGGCGACGCTGATGGTTCCCTTCCAGGTGATCCTCATCCCGACGTTCCTCATCGTCAAGAAGCTGGGGATGGTGGACAGCATCGGCGGGCTGATCGTGCCCAACCTGTGCAGCGCGTTCGGCATCTTCATGCTGCGCCAGTTCTTTCGCACCTTGCCGATCGAGCTCGAGGAGGCGGCTCGCATCGACGGGACCTCGCGCCTGGGCATCCTGTTCAAGATCGTCCTGCCACTGTCACTGCCGGCGCTGGCCACGCTGGGGATCATCCAGTTCATGTGGTCCTGGAACGACTTCCTGTGGCCGCTGATCATCATCGACTCCCAGGCCCACGCCCCGCTGCAGCTCGGCCTCTCCCAGCTCCAGGGCGCCCACTTCACGCAGTGGAACCTGCTCATGGCCGGCACCGTCATGAGTCAGATCCCGATGCTGGCGGTGTTCCTCCTGGCGCAG
>JBAQGP010000975.1:0-3090 GCA_049287845.1 Solirubrobacteraceae bacterium
CAGGCGGGAGACCGCTCGTGCCACCAGGTCCACGCGATCATCATCATCCGCGCCCGCCAGCAGCTCGCGCCGCCGGGCGTCGAGCTCCGCCCGCGCCACTGCGGTCGCCAGCCGGTCGACCGACGGCAGCGAGCGCAGGCGCTCGTTGCGGCGCCCGCTCATCGTCTCACTCCAGCGGAGCGACGAAGGAGTCGAACCTTCCCACCGTGGGGCCGCCACGGCTCACCGGCTTTGAAGGCCGGGCGGGGCACCAGCCCCAGTCGCTCCCCGCAGCGCCCCATCACTGCACGCGGATCGTACCCGCCGGCCCGTCCACGACCAGGCCGATGACCGTTCCGGACACGTCGTCCACCGCCGCCGCGTCAAGCGCCACGACCAGTCCGCCCGACGTGGTGGCGTCCGCCAACAGCCATCGCCGCCACGCGGCCACCGACGGCGCGAACGTGGTGAAGCTCTCTGCCCAGGCGGCGTTGCGGCGCGTGCCGCCGGAGATCCCCACTCCGGCCTCCAGCAACGCCGCCGCCCCCTCGACGACCGGCACCGCGTCGGCGTCGAGCACGACCGAGACCCCGCTCTCGCGCGCCACCCCGTGGGCGTGCCCGAGCAGCCCGAACCCGGTGACGTCGGTCACGGCGTGCGCCCGTGCGGCACGCGCCTGGCGGCCGGCCGCGTCGTTGAGCGTCCGCATCACCTCCACCGCCGCCGGCAGCGCGTCGGCCATGCCGGTCTGCTGGGCGTGGGTGACGATGGCGCCGGTGCCCAGCGGCTTGGTCAGGACGAGCGCGTCCCCGGGCCGCGCCCCGTCGTTGCCCAGGATGTGACGCGGGTGCACCAGGCCGGTGACGGCGAGGCCGAACTTGGGCGCGTCATCGTCGATGGAGTGGCCGCCCACCAGCGGCACGCCCGCTTCGCCGAGGATCGCCAGGGCGCCCTCCATCACCGCCCTCAGCACGCCGCCGCCGAGGCGGTCGAGGGGGAAGGCGACGATGCTGAGCGCCGAGAGGGGCTGGCCCCCCATCGCGTAGACGTCCGACAGGGCGTTGGCGGCGGCGATCGCTCCGAAGTCACGGGGATCGTCGACGACCGGCGTGAAGAAGTCGATGGTCTGCACCAGCGCGAGCTCCTCGCTGACCCGGACCACGGCGGCATCGTCGGCGCTCTGGTACCCCACGAGGACACGCGCATCGGCAACGGTGGGCAGGTCGCCCAGAAGCGCGTGCAGCTCGGCCGCCGGCAGCTTGCAGCCGCACCCGGCCCCGCGGGCAAACGACGTGAGCCGCGGAGTCGGCTGCGTGCTCAGGCCCGATGATTCTTCGATCACGCGCAGCGGAGTGTACGTGCTGTCCGACGCTACATTGGCAGGCCGGATGACCGCGCCGCTCCGTCACGTGGCCATGGGTGTGATCGTCGGCGCGGCCATGGTTCTGGTCGTCGCCGGTCCGGCGCGTGCCGCCGGGGTTGCCGATGCCCGGATCAGCACGACGTTCACGATGCACGGACAGATCGTCACCGCCGTCCGCGTCCGCGGCGAGCGCAGTGGCCAGGCGGTCACGCGCCGCTGGACGTTCACCGGCCTGGGCTGCGCCGGCAGTGTGTGCCGGCAACTGGGCCTGCGCCGCCAGCGCGGCGCCAACCGCTTTGACCACCTGACGCTGTCGCGCGTCGGCGTCGGCAGCTACGCGGGCAGCAGCCGGTTCTCGGCGCCGTTGCGCTGCCGCGGCCGACGCTACCCGCACGGCCTCGTGGTCCCCTACACGATCACGGTGCAGGTGACCCAGATGGTCGGGATCGAGGGGATCGCGTTCGCCAGCCAGCTCGCCGCCGTCTATACGAACCGCCGGCGCATCGACCACACCCCCTGCCCCATCGGCCCCAGCCACGACGCCGCTCGATACCTCGGCGTGGCCGCACCGCTGCCCTCCCCGCCGGCCGCCGCCTTCCGCGTCGCGGCTCACCCGGCCCATGACAGCGCGACCTTCACGGACACCTCGCTTCCCGGCGCGGGTGGGGCGCCGATCGTGGCGCGCGCGTGGCAGTTCGGGGATCCCGGCTCTGGTGCGGCGAACACCGCCACCGCCTCCCCGTCCCGTCATACGTTCTCTGTCCCCGGCCCCTACCAGGTGGCGCTGACCGTCACCGACGCCAACGGGCTGAGCGCCACCACGACCCATAGCGTGGTCGCCCCCGGTCCGCCGACCGCCGCGTTCACCGACGCGCCGGTGGGCACGTCTCGGACGTTCGCCTTTCACGACGCGTCGCAGCCGGGAATCGGCGGCTCGGCCATCGTGGCCTGGCTGTGGAGCTTCGGCGACGCAGGGTCGCCGGCGAACCTGTCGGGACTGCGCAACCCGCGCCATACCTTCAGCGCTGCCGGGACCTACCAGGTCTGCCTGCTCATCACCGACGCCAACGGCCGCAAGGCCGGCCATTGCGCGCCCGCAGTGGTCCCGCCGGGAGCGACACTCGCGGCCGGCGCCCCCGCCGGCCCGACCGCCGCCGGCGGTCAGGTCCCGAAGTGGACCGTCGCCAGCACCGCGCTGAGCTCGCCGATCAGCTGAGCGGGACGCCGGCGCACCGGCGAGACCACCGCGTAGAGGCAGAAGGGACGCCCCGCGGCGGTGAAGAAGCGCTGGGCGCCGAGATGGCCGGGTCGCGCCACCTGCAGCCGGTCATGACCGAATTCCCCCACGCGCAGGCGCGGCTGCCACCGCCGCGAGGCGAACAGGCCGCGGTCAGGCTGGACGTGGCGGTCCACGATGTACTCCACGAGCGCCGCAAACGCGCCGTCGGCGCCCATCACCGCGGTGACCCCGGCCCCGAACTGCCCCGAGTCGGAGGTCAGCGCGAAGCTCGCCACGTGCAGGTACGGAGCGCTCTGAGGCGGGCGCACGATCCGTGCCTCCCACCCCACCGGCACCTCGACCGACAGGCCGTGTGCGGCGGTCCTCACAGCAACCCCACGACCACGAGCACGATCGCCGCGGCCTCGGCGGCGAGGAGGAAGCGCCGCGCGGGGGTCTCGGCGCGCCCCAGCCTGTCGTGAAGGCGGACGAGACCCGCGGAATCGGCCGCCCGGCGGGCCGGTAGCAG
>JBAQGP010000976.1:0-1903 GCA_049287845.1 Solirubrobacteraceae bacterium
TGGCGGAGACGTGACCGCGCGGCCCTCGCGGGTACTGATATCCCGTGGTGCGAGGACGGTGCTGCGGTGGATGCGGACGCCGTCCATGTCCTCGACCGAGGCGCCAGGAACCGTGACGTGGATGAGACCGTCGCCGGCGCCGGGCTGGCGCATCCTCCAGAGGATGGCCGCCGTGTGGTGACTGAGGGCGGCGCCGGGACGGACCGCGAGCAGGGCCGCGGTCTCGTCGGCGAGCGGGACGCAGAGATCCGGACCGACGGCGAAGACGCCGCGGTGCGTGCGGCGGAGCCAGCCGCTGGCGGCAAGCCGCGTGATGGTGCTGGGCGCGATCCCGGCGGCCGCGAGCTGGCGGCGGGAGACCAGCCCGCGCTGCACCGCCGCGATGCCAAAGATGCGTGCGTCTCGGGTGCCATCAACGAGCATTTGCGAGCCAGCACCGAGCACATGCACTGCCCTGGCTCCGTTTTGCCCGTCTGGCGGGCATTTCCGAGCCGGCTGGGTGGGATCAGGGCTTGCTGACTCGTTATTGCTCGCAGGGCCCGCAACGCCGGGACGGGGCGTGGGATGTGAAGGGGTCATGTCTCTAAGAGCCTCGAGGTGACCCTGGTTCACCCCCCCACGACGTAATCTTGGAGGCAGCCGTGGAATCCGCCGCCGCCCCCTCCCCTCGCAAGCGCCACGCGCTCGGACTGTTCGAGGGGCTACCCCAGCGCTATGACCGCACCGGCGCGCTGATGAGCTTCGGGCAGGACCCGCGGTGGCGGCGGGCGATGGTGGATGCGGTCGCGCCCCAGCCCGGCCAGCGGATCCTCGACGTGGCCACGGGCACCGGGATGGTGGCCCTCGCCCTCGCACAGCGGGGCGCGGACGTGACGGCGCTCGACCAGTCAGACGCGATGCTGAGTGTGGCGCGGCGGCGCCCCACCCCCGCCGGCGCCAGCGTCACGTTCGTCACCGGGGAGGCCGAGCGGCTGCCCTTCGACGATGCCGCCTTCGACGCCCTCACCTTCACCTACCTGCTGCGCTACGTGGACGACCCGCAGGCCACCATGAGCGAGCTGGCGCGTGTCGTCAAGCCGGGCGGACGGATCGGGATGGTGGAGTTCGCGGTCCCGGACAACCCGGCCCTCGAGCAGCTCTGGCGCATCCACACTCGCGCCGGCCTGCCACTCCTCGGCCGTATGGTGTCGACCGCCTGGTATGAGGTGGGCCGCTTCTTGGGCCCGAACATCGAGCAGTTCCACGCCGCGTACCCCGACCTCGCGCAGCTGTGGAAGGCCGCCGGGATCGAGGGCGTGACCCAGCGCCGGATGAGCTTCGGGGCGGGACTGGTCATGTGGGGGGTCCGCGACGGCCACCGCTCCTGAGCGCGCGGGGCTGCGACGGCCGGCGTTCTACGCCCTCGCCCCGGGCGGGTGGCGCGACCTGGTCACGCTGCTGCACCCGCCCTACACGGCGTGGCATCTCAGCTACGTGGCCCTCGGCGCCGCCGTCGCGCCCGTCA
The DNA here is from genome assembly GCA_049287845.1 of Solirubrobacteraceae bacterium. GTDB lineage: Bacteria > Actinomycetota > Thermoleophilia > Solirubrobacterales > Solirubrobacteraceae > Palsa-465. The sequence continues at coordinate 1,505 of JBAQGP010000976.1, forward strand.
TCCACGCCAACCGCCTGGGCGCCGCCCTTGTCGCGTTCTTCCTGGCGGTCGGAATTGCGGCCCACGCGCTGGACGAGCTCCATGGGCGGCCCCTTCAGACTCGCCTGAGCCAGACCACGCTCGTCGTCCTGGCGACGGCCAGCCTCGCCGGAGCCGTGGCCATCGGGGTCGTGGGCACGCTCACCATCTCCGCCTGGCTGGCGCCGCTCGTCGCCTTCGGAGCGTTCCTGGTGGTCGCCTACAACCTCGAGCTGTTCGGCGGCCGCGTGCACGATGACATGTGGTTCGCGCTGGCCTGGGGCGGGTTTCCCGCCTTCACCGGCTACTTCGTCAACGCGCTCCAGGTGCGCCCGGCGGGCGTGCTGGTGGCGGCAGCGTGCACCCTGCTCAGCGTCGCCC
>JBAQGP010000977.1:0-2134 GCA_049287845.1 Solirubrobacteraceae bacterium
AGACCGTGACGCGGTAGGTCGTCTCAGGGGTTGACATTGATGTGCGGCTCCTTGCTTCCATGCAGGCGCGCTCGATTGACAGTCGCCCCAACGGTCTCCGCAATGGTGACAGGCATCCGGAGGCACGACCCCGTCTCTCGACCCAGACCGCCTGGGTCTTCTGACGCTTTCCGTCTGCGTCCTTGGACACATTGCGGCGCTCGAGCGGTCACACTTGGTGGGTGGAGGCGAGAACGGCGAACCACGAGGGCCTGAGCGCGATCCTGCGGCGGGAGGGCCACGTGCGGCGCTTTCGCCGCGGACAGGCGCTGTTCACCGAGGGCGATCGTGCCGAGCGCGTGTTCCTCATCGACACCGGGTGGGTGATGATCAGCTGCATGTCGGCCGAGGGCCGCGAGATCGTCCTCGGCCTGCGCGGCAGCGGCGACATCATCGGTGAGCTGTCGACACTCGACGGCGAGGCCCGGTCGGCCACGGCGCTCGCCGTCGCCGATGTGAACGCCATCGTTGCCTCAGGGACCGTCCTCACTCAGGCCCTGGAGCGAGCCGACGCCGCCCGGGAGCTGATCGGCGTGCTGGCGACCCGCCTGCGCGACGCCGATCGCAAGCGCCTGCAGTTCGCCACGCTCGACACGCTGGGCCGGGTGGCGGAGCGGCTGCTGGAGCTCTCCGAGCGCTTCGGTCGGCCCACCGCCGACGGCGTGGCGGTGGAGATGCCGTTCTCACAGGAGCAGCTGGCCAGTTGGTGTGGAGCCTCACGCGAGGCGACCGTCAAGGCCCTGGCGGCGCTGCGCGCACTGCACTGCATCAGCACCGGGCGCCAGAGCCTCGTCATCCACGACATGGCCGCTCTGCGCGGTCACGCTCAGCGTCGGGCCTAGGGCGCGATCGACCAGTGCCACGAGGCGACGACCGGGGGCTCCCTGACCCGAGGTGGGCGTGGCGGCGCGCGGCGCCATGGACCTCCCCACGACCATTCAGGCAGTAAGACGCTCCGCCAGACTGGTCGTTGGTGCGGGTGCCGACGCGCCCCCGACCGTCCGCGCCGCACTGGTCGCGGCCACGGTGACGTTCAGCGGCGGTGGGTAGGTCACGGTCTCGCGACAGGACAGCTGGGCACCGGCGTCGTGGGGCGCGGGCGTGAACCGCTGTCCTCGGTGGCCGACCAGCAGCGTGTCGTTGCGCAGCCAGCGGAAGCCGTCGAACGGGAAGGCGACAGCCGAAGGTCGCAGGCCCATCCAGGTGGCAAAGCGCCCGCCCCGGCAGGCGGTCGAAACGCCGGGCTGGGGCGGTGTGGCGAGGTGGGGCGCGGCCCGCTGCGCCGCCGGCACCCCTACCGTGACCACGCCCAATCCCGCCGCGCTGCCCTCGTCGGTGAACCACAGCTTCCCGTCGGCGACCGGCGCGATGGCCGCCGGCTCGCTCCCCGTCGGGACGCCGGCGGAGAACTCGCGGATGATGCCGCCGGCCGTGACGCGCCCGACCGCAGCCCTCTGGCCCTCGTCGGTGAACCACATGCTTCCGTCGGGGCCGGCGGCAACCGCCACCGGGGAGCTGCCGGCGCGTAGGCCGCGGGTGTGCTCGGCGATCTGACCGCCAGGGCCGACCTGGCCGATTGCGCCCGCGGAGTCGGCGAACCACATCTCTCCGCCCGCCGCGGCAGCGATCCCAAGCGGCTGGCCGCCGTGCCGCAGGCCGCGCCGCAGCTCCGCGATCCGGCCCGACCGGCTGATCCGCCCCACTGCGCAGCGGCCGCTGCCGCTACAGCCCCGGTCGGTGAACCAGACCTGGGCATCGGTGCCGGTCGCGATCCCGAATGGCAGGCTGCCGCGGGCCAGGCCGCGGCTGAACTCGGTGATCCTCCCGCGCGCGGTGATCCGTCCGATAGCCGGACGCCTGCCCTGGTCGGTGAACCACACGTCGCCGCGCGCGGTGGCGGTCAGCTCGAAGGGCTGGCTGCCCCCGCGCAGGCCGCGGCTGAACTCGGTGATGCGGCCCTCGGGGGTGATCCGGCCGATGGCGGGCCGCCGGCCGTCGTCGGTGAACCACAGGTTGCCGTCGGCGCCGGTCACGATCGTGAAGGGCACGCTGCCTCGGTTCAGACCTCGCCCGAACGTGGTGATCTGCCCCTGGG
>JBAQGP010000978.1:0-2846 GCA_049287845.1 Solirubrobacteraceae bacterium
TCGGCGCACAGCTCGAGGAGCGCGGCGAAGTCGACCTCGTTGCCCTTGACCCCCGCCAGCCCCTGCACGATCTGCTCGGTGGCGGCGGCGAGAGGCATCGTCACGTCATGGGCCCGTGCCGCCTCAAAGCCGAGGTGGAAGTCCTTGAGCAGGAGCTCGGGCGTGAAGGTGGGCGTGAAGTCCAGGTTCACGTAGGCCGGGCTCTTGTAACGGGTGAAGGTCGAACCCATGACGCTGTCGTTGAGAAACTCCAGGAAATCGGCGCGCGCGACGCCGCCCTTCTCCGCCAGCACCGTGATCTCGGCCATGCACTGGGCGACCACGCCGAGCATCAGGTTGTGGCAGATCTTCACCAGTCGCGCGCGCTCTCCTTCCCCGACATACGTGACCCGGCGGCACAGCAGCTCCAGATAGGGGCGCGCCCGCTCAAAGGCATCGGCCGGCCCCGAGGCGACGATGGTCAGCCGTCCGCTCTCGGCCACCTTCGGGTTGCCGCTCACCGGCGCGGCCAGCATCGCCGTGCCCCGCTCCTGGGCGCTGGCCCGGATGCGCTCGGCGGCGGTGGGGGAGATCGTGGTGGAGTCGATGATCAGGCCGGGCGTGGCGTCCGAGCGCGAGAGCAGGCCATCGCACACCTCCTGCACGTCGGCTGACCCCGCGACCATGGTGAAGACGATGTCGCGGTCGGCGAGGTCGGCGGGCGAGTCGACGATCGTCGCGCCCAGCTGCTCCAGGTCGGCCGCCTTGCCCCGGGTGCGGTTATAGACGCTGACCTCGTGACCCGCCTGCAGCAACCTGATGACCAGCGCGCGGCCCATGCGCCCCACGCCCACCCAGCCGAGGCTCGTCCCTTGATCGGCGCCCATACGCGTCTACTCCTCCCCTGCAATCGTTTGCAGGCACTCTAGCCGAGCGGTTGAGGGGCGTCAAGCACGCGGGTATGCTTCTTTGCAATCGTTTGCACAGCCCCGTCGGGGTGGTGCGAGATGAGCCGACACGAGGGTGGTGAAGCCAGTGGGTCTGCACAGCTACGGCGTCATGGGCGTGGACTGGGAGGAGCGGGTTCGCCATGACCGTCTCCGCGAGGAGCGACTGGCCCGCATCAAGGGGCTGCTGGCCGAGTCGGAGCTGGGGGCGCTGCTCTGCTTCGACATGTCCAACATCCGCTATATCACCGCCACCCACATCGGAACGTGGGCGCAGGACAAGCTCAACCGGTTCTGCCTGTTGCCGCAGGACGACGAGCCGATCATGTGGGACTTCGGCTCCGCGGCTCGCCACCACCAGCTCTACAACCCGTGGCTGGGCGACGGCCGCAGCCGTGCCGGCATCTCGACCATGCGCGGCGCCATGTCGCCCGAGTCCGGCCGTGCCGAGGACGTGGCGGCCAAGATCCGCACCGAGCTCGAGCAGCGCGGATTGCTCTCAGAACCGGTGGGCATCGATGCCATCGAGCCGCCGGTGCTGTTTGCGCTGCAGCGCGAGGGGATCGAGGTGGTCGACGGCCAGCAGCTCATGCAGCGGGCGCGGATGATCAAGACCCAGGACGAGATCACCCTGCTCAACATGGCCTGCGCCATGGTGGACGCCGCCTACGAGGAGCTCTACCGCACGATGCGTGCCGGCATCCGCGAGAACGACTGCGTGGCGCTGGTCAACCGCGTCCTCTACGAGATGGGGTCGGAGTTCGTGGAGGGGGTCAACGCGATCTCGGGCGAGCGCTGCAGCCCGCACCCGCACGTGTTCACCGACCGCGCCCTGCGCCCCGGCGACCCGGCCTACTTCGACATCCTGCACAGTTACATGGGCTATCGCACGTGCTACTACCGCACGTTCGCGGTGGGCAGCGCCTCGCGGCCGCTGGTGGACGCTTATAAGCGCTGCCGCTACTACCTCGACGCCGCCATCGACCTGATCCGCCCCGGTGTGAGCACCGCCGACGTGGTGCAGGTGTTCCCCAAGGCCCAGGAGTTCGGCTTCCCCGATGAGGAGGCGGCCTTCGCACTCCAGTTCGGCCACGGCGTCGGGCTGACGATCTGGGAGAAGCCGATCTTCAGCCGCCTGGTGTCGCTGGACCACCCCGAGCAGATCCAGGAGGGGATGGTGTTCGCGCTGGAGACGTTCTGGCCTGCGTCGGACGGCTGGTCGGCGGCGCGCATCGAGGAGCAGATGGTGGTCACCGCCGACGGTTGCGAGATCATCACCCGCTTCCCCGCCGAGGACCTGCTCATCGCCGGCAAGCCGTACTTCACCGCGGGTGGGAGCTTGTCGCTGGAGCGCGACCCCCAGTCGCATCGCAACACCGAACTGCACCCCGACGTCAAGGAGGCGGTGCCGCGGCCCGGGCTGCCATGACCGCGGCCGCGATCCCCTCGTAGCCCGTGCAGCGGCACAGGTTACCGGCCAGCGCCTCGCGGATCTCGGCCTCGGTGAGCTGATATCCGTCCGCGCGGGCGGGGTGGCGGCGGCGCAGCAGCGCGTCGGCAGTCATGAGAAAGCCCGACGTGCAGAACCCGCACTGCAGCGCGTGATGCTCGGTGAAGGCCTGCTGGAGCACGGTCAGCTCGCCGCCGGGCCCAGCCAGACCCTCCACCGTGCGCAGCGATCGGCCGTGGGCCTGGATGGCCAGCATCAGGCAGGCGCGAATCGGCTCTGAGTCGAGCTGGACCGTGCAGGCGCCGCACACCCCATGCTCGCAGCCGACGTGGGTGCCGGTCAGCCCCGCCTGGTGGCGGATGAAGTCAGAGAGCAAGGTGCGCGGCTCGACCTCGCCCTCGTAGGCGTGGCCGTTGATCTCGACGGAGATCCTCATCCGGTCACCCGGGCCACGGCGCGCTCGGTGAGCG
>JBAQGP010000979.1:0-6407 GCA_049287845.1 Solirubrobacteraceae bacterium
GTCCTCGAGCACCACCTCGACCCGCTCGCCCCCGACGCGGTCCTTGAGCTCATCCGACGTGCCCGAGGCGATCACGAGCCCGTGATCGATGACCGTGATCGAGTCGGCCAGGCGGTCGGCCTCGTCGAGGTACTGGGTGGTGAGCAGCACCGTCGTCCCCTCGCTGACCAGCATCTCGATCGTCTCCCACAGCGTGATGCGGCTGCGGGGGTCAAGGCCGGTGGTCGGCTCGTCGAGGAAGACCACCGGGGGCTTGGCCACGAGCGCGGCGGCGAGGTCCAGCCGGCGGCGCATGCCGCCCGAGTAGGTGCTGGTCACGCGTCCGCCGGCCTCGCTGAGCTCGAAGCGCTCGAGCAGTTCGGCGCCGCGGCGCTTGGCCGCCGCCCGCGAGGATCCGTAGAGCCGGCCCACCATGGTCAGGTTCTCCAGCCCGGTGAGGTTCTCGTCCACGGCCGCGTACTGGCCGGCGAGGCCGATGCGGTGGCGCAGCGCGGCCGCGTCGCCAACGACGTCCAAGCCCACCACCCTCGCAGTCCCGGAGTCCGGCGTGAGGAGCGTCGTGAGCACGCGCACCAGCGTCGTCTTGCCCGCGCCGTTGGGCCCGAGCAGCCCCAGGACCGTTCCCTTCTGAACGTCGAGGTCCACGCCGCCGAGCGCCTTCACGTCGCCGAACGACTTGACCACGCCGCGGACGACGATCGCCGCCTCCCCCTCGGTCGATGGCGATGGATGGTGCGAGGCCTCGGGGGTGGCGGACATCGCGACGACGTTACGGCATCGCACGGCGGGCGGGCCCAGGCCGAGGACAGCGCCTGACCGCGATCCCCCGGGGCCGGCTCAGCGTCTGAGTCCGCGTCGCCGCCGTGGCGGCAGGCCGCGCGCCGCCCGGCGCCGGCCCGTCTGAACCCGGAACGCGATGCCGATCGCCGCGCCGAGGAGGACCGCACCGAAGTAGATCGGCGTGACGAGCAGGAGGAGCGCGATGCCGAGCATGCCGATCCAGATGGCGGGGCGGAATGCGCGCCAGTCGTTGATCACGCCGTCGACCCTATCGTCCGGGTGCCGGTGTCCAGCTCGGTGGCCACGCGCTTCTGGATGGTGGCGACCGCGCGAAAGGCCTGGCGAAGCTGTACCCGCATGAGCGCGCTGAGCTCTTCGGGATCGATGTGGTCGTCGGGCGAGCGCCCCGCCCGGATCTGCGCGACCTGATGCTCGAGGCGGAGGTTGTTGATGAGCTCGAACGCGTCCTCGAGCGTGTGGGTGTCGGCGCGCGCCAGGGTGCCGGCCTCGGCGGCCGCGCGCAGGCGCTCCGGCGTGGTGGCGGTGGTCACGCCCGCTGACATCGCGCCCCACCGCGCGAGGTCGAGGATCGGGACCAGGCCCCCCAGCTTGAGGTCGAGCATGCCCTGATGCTCACCGTCGTGCTCGAGCACCAGGCCGCGGAAACGGCGCGCCGCCGGCCGGTGCGAGAGGGCGAAGCGGGCGAGCATGCGCAGCAGGCGCGGGTAGCTGGCGGCCAGGCGGAAGGTGTCGGCCACCGGCGTCCCGGTGTGCACGCCCCACACCGGCCGGCTGTCGACGATGACCGAGCTGAGGACGAGCGCCTTCTCCTGGGTCGGGTCAGACATCCAGCTCTGCGCCACGTGCTGCCAGGACGCGACCGAGCGTACGAACGGCGCGGCGTCGGCGTTGACGCCGTTCTCGTCGGTGCGCAGGCCGCACGCACGCAGCCCGCCGGTGACCTCCCGCGCGAGCTCCAGAAGCTCCGAGCGCGTCTGCTCCTCGGTGCCGGCGCTGCCATCGAACCAGACGATCGCGCTGTCCACGTCCGAGCTGGGCAGCGCCTCACGGCGCGCCTGACTGCCCAGCGCCAGCCACGCGAACTCCACGTCCACGCCGCCGCGCCGGCCCAGCGCCAGCTGGAGCAGCCGCCGGGTGAGCGCATCGACGCACACCGAGTACACCGACATCACATTGGCCGCGGCCACCCGGGCATCGTGCAGGGCCGCCACCATGGGCCGCAGCTCGCGTGATGCCGTCACCAGCTCCTCGTCGCTGCGGGCGGTGGCGATCCGGTGGCGCAGATAGAACGAGGAGCGCGTGCGCAGCGCCACCAGGTCGGTGTCCTCCACCACGCCAACGATCCGGCCCGCCGGCGAGAGCACCGGAAAGTGGCGCAGGCCACGGTCGAACATCTCGGCCAGCACCTCGCCCGCGCGCCGGTCCTCGGTGCACGTGTAGGCCGGCGCCGACATCGCCGCCGTCACCGGCTCGTCCCCGCTCATCCCGCCGGCCACCACCTTGGTCCGCAGGTCCCGGTCGGTGAGGATCCCGAACCCCTGCGGCCCGAGGTCGATCACCACCGCGGTGCCCGGCCCGGCGCTCATGAGCTGCGCCGCCTCACGGATCGACGTGTCCGGGCCGCACACCACCGGGTCGCCGCGGACCAGGCTGCCGACCGGCTCGTCAGCGGTGTTGACGGCCGGCTCGCGAGCCAATGTGTGAAGCTCGGTCGGCTCCTTGAGCAGCGATCGCGCCACGAACTTGACTCCGTCCGGCCCCGAGAGCAGGGCCTCGGCCTCGTCGGCCGCGATCCGGTAGCAACTCGAGTCCTGCACCGCGCGGGCGGTGAAGGCCGCCGGCAGCCCGGACAGCAGCGAGCCGTGCCCGAACAGCTCGCCCTCGCCCAGCACGTGCAGGACCTTGCCGCTGGCCGCCAGCTCGATCATGCCGGTGTGCAGGACCCGCACATGCCGGACCGGCTCCCCGCCCTGTTCGAAGACGACCTCACCGGCCCGGAAGGACTCGAGCTCGGCACACTCCGCGACGTGCTCGACCTCGGCGGCGTCAAGCGCGTCAAAGGGCGGGTGCGCCCGGAGAAAGCGGGCGGTCTGCCGCGCTTCCTCCGGCGTCACTCCCGTTACCTATCGCCAGCGACTGGGATCACGGAGCCGCTTCGCCCAGCGCCATGTGGTCGCCGGGCAGCGACGGCACCTCGGCGGCATGCTCCCTGAGCACCTCGATCGGCTTGCGGCGGTACACGGTGAAGTAGTACGTCGCGCCGATGAGGTACACGATCCCGATGAACAGGATCGCGATGTACTGCCAGTACCAGTGGCCCGGGATGACATGGCCGCTCGAGTCCTTGGTGCCGGCCAGGGCGTCGTAGACCGCCGACCGGGGCCAGGCGATGTTGACGGCGATGACCGCTCCGTAGACGACGGCGAACAGGTTGACCGGGAGTCCCCACCTGCCCAGGTTGAAGTAGGGCCCGTGCTCGGGCCGCGGCCACTGTCCCCGCAGGCGTTTCACCAGCAGGCCGACGGTGACGCCCAGGTAGGCGATGTAGAACATGACGATGGCCACCGACGTCAGGGCCAGGAACGCGCTCTGGTTGCCGATGTTGATGGCCAGGATGCAGAGGGCCAGGATCCCTACCACCAGCGCGGGGACGATGGGGACCCGGCGGCTGCCCGAGACGCGCGCGATCTGCGCGCCGAACGGCAGCCGGCTGTCACGGGCCATCGCGAACAGCAGCCGGATGCAGGCCGCCATCACCGCCAGGGTGCAGACCGTGATGGCGATCGCCGAATCGATGAGGAAGATGTTGCCCAGCGTGTTGCCGAGCGCCTGCTTGATGATGTACGGGAGGCCGAGCAGACCGATGTTGGGGTCGTGGATGCTCTTGACCGACATCAGCGCGAACAGGATGAGCAGACCGCCGATGATCGACGCCGCGATCAGTGCGCGGATGATCGCCGGTGGCGCCGCGCGTCTGGGATCGTTGGTCTCCTCGGCCAGGGTGCCCGCGGTGTCGAACCCGTACATCACGTACGCGCTCATGATCCCGCCGATGATGAAGGCCCCGAAGTAGCCCCAGCTGTGGCCCTTGCCGAGCCCCAGGGTGTGGAAGACGATGCCGGGCCCGCGGCTGAAGTGGAAGATGAGCAGGATCACCAGCAGGCTGGCCCCGATCAGCTCCGCCATCACGCCGAAGTTGTTGATCCGGGCCATGATCTTCACACCGGCCATGTTCACGAGCGTCCCGAAGATGACCAGGATGGCTCCGAGCAGAAGCGCATTCTGAGCGCCGCCCTTGGTCACATAGGTTCCGGCGTCGGCGTTGGAGCCGAGGATCTGGAACTTCGTGGAGACCTGGGGAAGGACGACCTGCCAGGCCACCGCCACGGCGGCGACGGTCACGATCGAGCCGACGACATAGATCCAGCCCGTCATCCAGGCCGCGAAGTCGCCGGCGACGCGCTTTGACCAGTTGTAGACCGAGCCGGCCAGCGGGTACTGGCCCGCCATCTCGGCAAAGCACAGCGCGACCGTCATCTGACCGGCCAGCACGATGAACCACGTCCACCACACCGCCGGCCCGGCGAACAGGAACCCGAAGGCGAACAGCTGGATGACGCCCGTCAGGATCGAGATGTAGCTGAAGCCCGCAGCGAACGACGAGAAGTTGCCCAACGAGCGGTCCAGCTCCTGCTTGTAGCCGAAGCCGGCGAGCTCGCTGCTGTCGCCAGCAGTGGGGCTGCCACCCACGGGCTCTTCAACGGTTGCCATCAATCAACCTCCCCGCCGCGCGGGGGTCCGCCGCGCGGTCCGTAGAACAGCATTCGACATCCGGCCATCGGCGCGTTGCGGCACAACTCGGAGCCATTGACCCAGTCGGAATCTGGCTGTTATATATCAGTTGTCTAAACGTGTCAATCGCCCCACTCGGCCCCTCCTCCGGGACGTGCGAGGCCGACCGGGAGCTTTCGATGACCACAGTGCCCGAGCTGGACATGTTCATCGGCGGAGCGTGGCGCCCGAGCGCCACCGGCGAGACGTCTTCGGCGTCCAGCCCCGCCACCGGCGAGGCGATCGGCGCGGTGCCGCTCGGGGACCGCGAAGACGCACGTGCTGCGATCGCCGCGGCCCGGGCCGCAGCTGACGACTGGGCGCGCCTGACCGCATTCGAGCGCGCGGCCAAGATGCACGCCATCGGGGACATCATCGAGTCCCGGCGCGACCACCTGGCCCGCATCCTCACCCTCGACCAGGGCAAGCCGCTGCAGGCCGAGGCCTTCGGCGAGGTGGACGAGCTGGTCGAGTACTGGCGGATGGCGGCCGAGGATGCCAAGCGCCTCGGCGGCGAGCTGCCCAACTCCTTCTCGCCGGGCAAGCGCGTGATGCTGGCCCGGCGTGCCCGCGGCGTCGTCGGGGTCATCAGCCCGTGGAATTGGCCGTATACGATGCCCGCCGAACTGGTGGCGCCGGCGCTGGCCTGCGGTAACGCCGTGGTGTGGACCCCGGCGCCGTCGACGTCGGTGTGCGCGGTCGAGCTGGCCCGCTGCATCGCGGACGCCGACCTGCCCCCGGGCGTGTTCAACCTCGTCACCGGGCCCGGTCCGGTGGTGGGCGACGAGATCGCGCGCCATCCAGATGTGAACGGGGTGGCCTTCATCGGCTCCACCGCCACGGGACGGCTGGTCGGCGCCGCCGCGGCGGGCAAGGCGACGCTGCTGGAGATGGGCGGCAACGGCCCGATGGTGCTGCTCGACGACGGCGATGTCGGTGCCGCCGTTCAGGGAACGCTGGTCGCCTGCTTCTTGTGCGCGGGCCAGAGCTGCACCTCCGGCGAGCGCATCCTCGTGCACCGCGCCGTCTACGACGAGTACGTGGAGAAGCTGGCCCGCGCGGTCACCGAGCAGATCATCCTGGGTGATCCGTTCGCGGCCGAGACGACGATGGGCCCGCTCAACAACGAGCCGGTGGCGGTCAAGATGGACGAGCACGTCGCCGACGCGGTGCAGCGAGGCGCCGACACGCTCACGGGCGGCGCCCGGGCCAGCGCCTTTCCCACCGACCTCTACTGGGAGCCGACCGTGCTCGCCGGCGTGCCCGCCGACTCCCGCGTGGCCACCGAGGAGACCTTCGGTCCCGTCGCCCCCGTCGTGGAGATCACGTCGCTGGAGCACGCCGTCACCCTGGCCAACGATGGACCCTACGGCCTGTTGGCGGCGATCTACACCGCCGACGTCGCCAAGGGCCTGGAGTTCGCCGACCGGGTCAAGACCGGCTGGGTGAACATCAACGAGTCCTCCAACTACTGGGAGGCCCACCTGCCCTTCGGCGGCCGGTCCGGGACCGACAGCGGGATCGGCAAGGTCGGGGGCAACTCGGTGATGCAGACCTTCACCGAGCTGCAGACGATCGTGCTGTCTCCGCACACGGGCAGCTGAGCCTTCCGCCGGCCCGCCTCGGGGCGCCGGCGAACGTCAACGACAGGCTTGACGAGGAGCGCGTCCCGGCGCATCGGCACGCGACGCAGGTCCCGGGGTGGGGTTGTGGCGGATTTTGCAGCTATTTCCTTCAAAATCCGCCACACCCGAGGCCGTGGGGGCAATCCGTCC
>JBAQGP010000980.1:0-3653 GCA_049287845.1 Solirubrobacteraceae bacterium
GGCCTGCTCAGCCGGCGGCGGGCTCGGGCTCGGGCGCCGCGCCGGAATGCTCGGAGCGCGCCGTCGCGCGGCGGCCCTCGACGTTGAGGCGGGGCAGTGCCGAGTCCAGCCAGCTCGGAATCTTCCAGTTGGCGTCACCGATGAGGATCATCAGCGCCGGCACCAGCACGGAACGGACGATCAGCGCGTCGAGCAGGACCGCGCTGGCCAGGCCGACGCCGAACAGCTCGATGATGCGCTCGCCGCCGAGGATGAACGAGGCGAACACCAGCACCATGATCGCCGCCGCGGCGGTGATGGTCCGCCCGGTGGCCGCCAGGCCGTGGGCCACCGCCTCGGTGTTGTCGCGCCGCCGGTGCCACTCCTCATAGATGCGGCGGACCAGGAACACCTCGTAGTCCATCGACAAGCCGAACAGGATGGGGAACATGAGCACCGGCACGAAGGTCTCGATCGGTCCGGTGGTGCCGCCCAGCCATCCCTTCTGGAAGATGGCGGTGACGATGCCGAAGGCCGCCCCCGCCGACAGCAGGTTCATCACCGCGGCGGTGAGCGGGATGACGAGGCTGCGGAACACCGCCATCAGCAGCAGGAAGCTGAGGACGACGACGACGCCGATGAACAGGGGCAGCTTCGCCGACAGGATGTGGCTGAAGTCCTCGAAGATCGCCGTCGTGCCGCCGACGAGCACGGTGAGTCCCGTCCCCTTCGTCGCCGCCGGGATCACGGTGCTGCGGACGTGGCTGAGCAGCGCGGAGGTCGAGGCCGCCTGGGGCGAGCCCTTGGGGTAGACGCTGGCGATGGCCACCTTGGGCCGGCCGTCGCCACCCAGGACCGTGACGCCGGTCGAGCCGACGACGCCCGGGGTGCCCGCCACCGCGGCCTCGGCCTTCTTGAACGCCGCCAGGTCCGTTGGCTGCTTGATCTGCGCCACGAGCTCGAGCGGACCGTTGTAGCCGGGGCCAAAGCCCTTGGCCAGCAGGTCGTAGGCCTGGCGAGTGGTCGTGCTGGACGGGTCGGTGCCGGCGTCGGCCGAGCCCAGCCGCATGCTGAGGAACGGGATGGCGATGATGAGCATCACGATCGTTGCCACGATGGCGAAGGTCGCCGGGCGCTTGCTCATCAGATCGGTCCAGCGCACCCAGCGGGGCGACTCGACGTTGAGCTGGAACTCGCCCTGCTTCAGCGCTCTCCGCTCACGCCGGCGCGGGACGAACCGACCGAGGGGAGTGGCCAGCAGCGCCGGCAGCAGCGTCAGCGCCGCGAGCACGGTGAACGCCACGGTCACGGCCGCCGCGATGGCGACGCCATACAGGAAGCTGACGCCCAGCGCGAACATCCCCAGCATCGCGATGCAGACGATCAGGCCCGCGAACAGAACCGCACGGCCCGAGGTGTCGATGGCCTCCACCACGGAGCCCTCGCGGGTCTCGCCGCGGGCCAGCGCCTGCTTGTAGCGGGTGACGATGAACAGCGCATAGTCGACGCCGACGCCCAGGCCGATGAGCAGCGCCAGCTCGGTGGAGAACGTGGCGATGTTCATGGCATGCGAAAGCAGACCCACGACGGTGATCCCCGCCCCGAGCGACATGCCCGCGGTGATCAGGGGCAGCACCATTGCCGCGGCGGAGCCGAACACCACGAAGAGCACGATCGCCGCCGCGATGAACCCGAACAGCAGGCCGCTGCCCTGGTTGCTGGTGTTGCCGGCCTCGGCGATGTTGCCCTCCACCTGAAACTGCACGCCGTTGCCCGACTGCGAGGTGATCGAGTGCACGAACGCCTGTGCCTGCGGCGCGGTGATCTTGTTCTGGTTGGCGGCGTTGGTGAACGTCACATTGGCGAACGCGACCTGGCCGCCCGGGGCGATCTGGTGGCCCGTCTCCGGGGTGAAGGGCGAGACCACGCTCGCCACGTTGGGATCCGCCGCCACCTTGGCGAACACCTTGTTGGCCCGGGCGACGACCGCCGGGTCGGTGACCTTGCCCGCCGAGACGCCGATCACGAGCTGGTCGGTCTCGCCCGACTGGTGGGGGCTGGCCTTCTGCAGCAGCCGGATCGCGTCGAAGCTGCCCGTGTGGGGAAGCTTGAAGTTGTCGGTGAAAGCGCTGCCCGCCGCCGAATGGATCGCGACGAGCGCGACCAACCCGACGATCCAACCGAGCAGCGCAAACCATTTATGTCTGAAGCACCAGGAAGCTAGGGTTCTCATACGACAGTCATCCTCCGAAGTTGTTCCGCCCACAGGCTAGGCGCCGGCGGTATTCGGCGTAAGTGGTCTGCGGCCGAAATGGGCCATGACAATTGTCATGGCGCCGCCGTGCTGCGCCCGGCTCCGGCCACCAATTGAACACATGTTCGCTGACATTTGGCTGACAACCTGCGATCGCAGGACGCGATGAGTCCCGGGCGGGGTACCCGGGGTCGCAGAAGCGCCGGCTTGCTGCTCTTCCGCTCCGGCGAGGATTTGGAGGTCCTGCTCGTCCATCCCGGTGGCCCGTTCTGGGCCCAGCGCGATCTCGGCGCGTGGTCGATCCCCAAGGGCGAGTGCGAGGACGGCGAGGACCCCCTGGCGACCGCTCGGCGCGAGTTCGGCGAGGAGCTCGGAACCCCCGCCCCCCAGGGTGAGCCGCTGGAGCTCGGCGAGGTTCGCCAGAAGGCCGGCAAGACGGTGCTGGCCTGGGCCATCGCCGGCGATCTGGACCCCGAGCAGATCACGAGCAACACCTTCACGATGGAGTGGCCCCCGCGTTCGGGACGGTCCCAGGAGTTCCCGGAGGTCGATCGCGCCGGGTGGTTCGGACTGGCCGAGGCGCGCGAGCGCATCAACCCGGCCCAGGTGGTGCTGCTGGATCGCCTCAGCGAAGCGCTGAGCTGCCCCAACGCGAAGGGCGCTCGCGGCGCATATACTTGAGGCATCAACCACCTGACTCGGAGCGTCGCCTCATGATCACCGCCACTCTGTACTCCGATCCAGCCTGCCCGTGGGCCTATTCCGAGAGCCCCGCCCTGAGGGTCATCGAGTGGCGCTACGGCGACCAGCTCGATTGGAAGCTCGTGGTGGTGGGGCTCACCGAGAGCTCTGAGCAATACGCCAAGCGCGGTTACACGCCCGTACGCGGGGCGCTGGGCCAGCTGCACTTCCGCAGCCGCTACGGCATGCCGTTCTCGGCGGCACCGAAGGCGCGGCTGAGCGCCACCGCGCGCGCCTGCCGGGCCGTCGTCGCCGCGCGCCTGGCCAACCCCGGGACCGAATGGGCGGTCTTCCGTGCCATCCAGCTCGCCAACTTCACCGGGCCACTCGTGCTCGAGGACGACGAGATGCTGCGCGAGGTGCTCGCCGAGGTCCCCGGCGTCGACGCCGCGGCGATCGTCGCCGCCCTGGACTCGCCGGAGGTCACGGAGGCCTACGAGGCCGACAAGGCCGACACCCGCAAGGCCGCGGGCTCGGCCGCCGAGCTTCAGGGCAAGACGGCCACCACCGACGGGCCCGTCCGCTTCACCGCGCCGTCGATCGTCTTTCAGTCCAACGGGACCTCGCTGGTCGCCGGCGGCTTTCAGCCCGTCGAGGCCTACGACATCCTCGTCACCAACCTCGATCCGACCCTCACGCGCCAGGCCCCGCCCGAGACGCCCGCGCCGCTGCTGGACGC
>JBAQGP010000981.1:0-6266 GCA_049287845.1 Solirubrobacteraceae bacterium
GACCGTGGCCGAGTGGTGGAACGCGAGCGAGTTGGCGGTCGTGCTGGCACCAACCGCCGTCTGGCCGCCGCCGTCCGAGGAGCCACAGGCGCTCAGGGCCGCCGCGCAGCCAGCGGTACCCCGCGCCGCCGCCAGCCGGACGGAGGTAGCGCTGCGCCTATGACCCCCCGGACGGTACGCCGCGTGCATCTTCATGTGCGGACGACGTTGTACGACCCAGGCGGTAACGCGGCTGTAACGCTGTTATCTGGCTGTTATGTGCGATCGGGCATCCTCACAGCGCAGACGCCGGCGCGGGGCCTCCCCGCGCCGGCGCACCACGAAGCGGACGGTGACGCGGGTGAGGAGCAAAGGATGAGGGTGCTGGTCGTGGAGGACCATGCGCGCCTCGCCGAAACGGTGGCGACCGTGCTCCGCCGCGAAGGCATGGCCGTGGACGTCGCCTTTGACGGCCGGGAGGCACTTGACCGTGTCGCCCTCACCGCCTATGACGTCGTCGTGCTCGACCGAGACCTCCCGGGCGTGCATGGCGACGAGGTCTGCCGCTCGATCGTGGCCAACGGGGCTCCGGGCACCGTGCTCATGCTCACCGCCGCCACGACGATCGCCGACCGCGTCGAGGGTCTGGGGATCGGCGCCGACGACTACCTGCCCAAGCCGTTTCATCTCGCCGAGCTGGTCGCCCGCATCCGGGCGCTGGCGCGCCGGTCGCGAGCGGCGCGGCCGCCCACCCTCGCCTACCGCGACCTCGAGCTGGACTCGGCGCGGCGGACCGTACGCCGGGCCGGGCAGCCGCTGGCCCTCAGTCCCAAGGAGTTCTCCGTCCTCGAGCTCCTCCTCGAGGCGGACGGCGATGTGGTCTCCACCGAGCAGATCCTCGAGCACGCCTGGGACGACGCGACCGACCCGTTCACCAACGCCGTGCGCATGACGATCAGCCGGCTGCGCGCCAAGCTGGGCGACCCCCCGGTGATCGCCACGGTGACGCCGGTCGGGTACCGGATCGGAGATGCACTGTGAGCCCGGCGCCCCGTCTGGCCGCGCTGGTCGGCAGGGTGCGCCATCCCCAGACCACGGTCCGGTGGCGACTGACCCTGCTCTACGGCAGCCTGTTCCTGGCCTCCGGAGCGGCGCTGTTGGCCATCACCTACACCCTCGTGGACCGCGCCGCCGTGTTCCCTCAGGGCCCGCGCTGGCAGTTCGTCACGGGCGTCGGAGGGCCGCCGATCACCGCGATATTCGGGCGATCAGCCCACCGTCCCGTGGGGCCGGCCACCGTCCACGGCGACGTCCAGGCGCTTGCCGGGACCAAGAAGGTCCCGCCCCCGATCCAACGGCTTCTGCGCACCCCCGCCGGCCAGAAGGCGCTGGGTGAGGTGGTCTACACCCAGCGCATCGCCGACCTGCACCAGTTGATCATCGAGTCCGCCGTCGCCCTGGCGCTGATGGCGCTCATCTCCACGGCGCTGGGCTGGGTGGTGGCCGGGAGGGTGCTGCGACCGCTGCGGACGATGACCATAGCCACCCAGGAGATCTCCGAGGAGAACCTCAACCGCCGCCTGGCAATGCGGGGGCCGCCCGACGAGCTGCGCGAACTGGCTGACACGATCGACGGCCTCCTCGGTCGCCTGGAGGGAGCGTTTGACGCCCAGCGGCGGTTCGTGGCCAATGCGTCGCACGAGCTGCGCACGCCGCTCACCGCAGTCCGCGCGCTGCTGGAGATGGTGCTCTCAGACCACAAGGCCACGGTCGCCACGTTCCGCGCCACCTGCGCGCAGGTGCTCGAAGAGTCAGAGCAGCAGGAGCAGCTCATCGAGGCGCTGCTCACCCTGGCTCAGGGCCAGCGCGGGATCGATCGCCCGGAGACGTTCGACCTCGCCTCGATCGTCCGCGAGGTGCTGAGAGCGCGCGAGGGTGTCGCCGCCACCCATCACGTGGAGCTGGATCACGCGCTGAAGCCCGCGACGATCTCCGGGGACGCGCGCCTGATCGAGCGGCTGGTCTGCAACCTGATCGACAACGCCATCCGCCACAACGCCCTCGGGGGCCGGGTGCACGCGGCGGTCCAGTCGGGCGCCCGCGCCACCCTCACCGTCATCAACACCGGCCCGGTGGTGCCCCCGGCGGAGGTGGAGCGCCTGCTCCAGCCCTTCCAGCGCCTCTCTGCCGAACGGACGTCTCACCGAGATGGTCTGGGGCTGGGACTCTCCATCGTCACCGCCATCGCCACGGCGCACGATGCCGTGTTGGCCGTCCGGGCCCGGCCAGACGGAGGCCTGGAGGTCGACGTGCACTTTCCAGCGCGCGCGACGTCACCGCCCGTGCAGTCAGCGCCTGCGCCACCCTCGGTCCGGGGTGCGACGACGATCGGCATCGGCTGAGCAGCCATCCTGCCCGCCGCGGCACGCCCGCAGCCGTCGCGCCGGGCCCCGGCCTACGATCAGCCGCGCCCGACGAAGGGCATCGCCGTCGCCATGATCGTCATGAACAGCACGTTGGCGTCGAGCGGGAGATCGGCCATGTGCACCACGGCGTCGGCGGCGTGGCGAAGGTTCATCATCGGCTCGGCGGCGATGCTGCCGTCGGCCTGAATGGTGCCCTTGCCGATGTGCGCGGCGAGGTCGGTGGCGGCATTGCCGATGTCGATCTGGCCGCAGGCGATCCTGAAGGAGCGACCCTCCAGCGAGATCGCGCGGGTCAGGCCGGTGATCGCATGCTTGGTCGCGGTGTAGGCGACGGCGTTGGGGCGTGGGACCGCGGCGGAGATCGAGCCGTTGTTGATGATCCGGCCGCCCTGCGGACGCTGGGCCTTCATCGCCCGGAACGCCTCCTGGGCGCAGTAGAAGCAGCCGCTGAGGTTGGTATCCACCACCGCGCGCCACTGATCCAGCGCGAACTCGTCCAGCGGCGCCGGCGTGCCGAACACGCCGGCGTTGTTGAAGAGCACATCGACGCGGTCCCACTGGTCGCGCACGCGGGCGAACAGGCCCTGGACCGCCGCGGGATCGGTGACGTCGGTGGGCGCCACGAGCGCCTCGCCCCCAGTCTGAGGCGCAGCCGATGCCGTCTCGGTCAGCGCCTGCTCGCGCCGGCCGGCGAGCGCCACCCGCCAGCCGTCCTGGAGCAGGCGCGTGGCGACCGCGGCGCCGATTCCCGATCCCGCTCCGGTGATCACGGCCACGCGGCCGGCCTCGCTCATGCGCACATGGTGTCATCAGCACCACAGGACCGCAGTCTTGACATATTCCTATATCGGAATATGATGTGCGCATGGCTCGAGCAGCGACCACGACCGACGCGTTCAACGCGGTGGCCGAGCCCCAGCGGCGGCGGATCCTCGATCTGCTGACGGGCGGGGAGCGTTCCGTCAACGAGCTCGTCGACGGGCTGGGGCTCACCCAGCCGCAGGTCTCAAAGCATCTGCGGGTGTTGCGCGAGGTCGGTGCAGTGCACGTGCGCGACGACGGGCGCCGGCGGCTCTATCGCCTCAACGGGCCGGCGCTCAAGCCCATCCACGACTGGGTCAAGGCCTACGAGCGGACGTGGGAGGAGCGCTTCGCGGCGATGGACATCGTGGTGGAGGAACTCAAACAACAGGAGGAAGACGATGGCGGCAACAGCTAGGCATTCGGCGGTGGTAACCCTGCCCACCGACACGCAGATCCTGATCACGCGGGAGTTCGACGCTCCGCGGCATCTCGTCTACCAGGCGTGGACGACGCCCGAGTTCATCAAGCGGTGGTGGAGCGCGTGCCGCGGCGAGGTGACCGTGGCCGATATCGACCTGCGGGTCGGCGGACAGTGGCGCTACGCGATGCTCGCTCACGGGGAGTTCGAGGTCGCCTTCCACGGCGAGTTTCGCGAGGTCGTGCCCAACGAGCGGATCGTCCGCACCGAGATCTACGAGGCGTTCCCCGACGCGGGCGCGCTGAGCACCGAGACGTTCACGGAGGCAGACGGGCGCACCACGCTCACCCTGCTCGTCGACCATGAGCGCCAGGAGCACCGCGACGCCCACGTGCAGTCCGGCATGGAGGACGGCCTCCAGGATGCGCTGGACCTGCTCGAGGAGATCATCGCCTCGGGTGGCTAGAGGACGGGGGTGCCGGCAGCCGGCAGCTCCAGCGTGAAGCGCGCGCCGGTGTCGCAGTCCTCGCAGGTGACGCTCCCGTGATGCTGGCGGGCGATCGCCCGCGCGATGGCGAGACCGAGCCCCGTGCCGGCGCTGGAGCTGCCATTGAGGCGGACGAATCCCTCGAAGATCCGCTCCCGATCGTCGGGGGGCACGCCGGGTCCGCTGTCTGACACGGTGGCCCGAACATGGGTGGGCGATCGGCGCAGCTCGACCAGGATCCGGCCGTCGTCGCCGCCCGCTCGCAGCGCGTTGTCGAGCAGGTTGCGCAGCGCGCGGGTGAGCGCGTCGGGATCGCCGATCACCACCGCCGGTCCCGGGTGCGCGACCGAGATGTGGGCGGGGGTGCGCGCTCGCGTCTCGGTCACCAGCGTCTCGCTCACCCGCGTCAGGTCCACGACCTCGGTGCGCAGAGGCTCGTTGGCCTGAAGGCGGGCGAGATTGAGCAGATCGTCGACGAGCCGGCCCAGCCGCTGGGTCGCGCGCGCGAGCTCGGCCTCGAGCTGGTCGCGCCGGGGCCGCGCGGGCTGCTCGCGCAGCAACGTCTCGGCGGTGCCCTGGAGCGCCGCGACCGGCGTACGCAGCTCGTGGGAGGCGTCGGCCAGGAACCGGCGCATGGCCGCCTCCGAGTTCGTGGCCTGGGCGACCGCCTCCTCCAGTGAATCCACCATCGCGTCAAACGACGCGGCCATCTGCCCCAGCTCGGTGTCGCGCCGGCGCGGGAGAAGCCGCTGCTTGCGATCGCCCGACGCGATCCGCTGCGCCACTGCGGCGACGTGCCGGAGGGGACCCAGCGCCGAGCGCAGGGCCAGGAGCGTCAGCACGCTGGCCGCCACCAACACGGCGCCGGCCGCGAGCAGCTCGATGACGATCAGGCGATCGACGGAGCTGTTGACATACGCCTGACTGGTCGACAGCGTCGCGGTGCCGGTGGCATCGCCGATGCGGACCGGCTCGGTGAAGGTGAGCAGGTCCCCGGAGGTCGAGAGCACGCCGGGCTTGAGCGGAGCCTCGGCCGACGCGCCGGGCTTGAGCGCAGCCTTGGCCGACGCGCCGGGCTTGCGCGGAGTGGCCCCGACGTGCAGGCTCGCGTCGATGCCCTCCAGCGCCAGCGACGCGATCTGTTGCTTGATCTGCCCGTCGGGCACGGTCTGGATCGCCGCGGCGCCGGCGAGCAGCTGGCTGCGGGCCCGCGCGCGCAGCCCGTCGCGGTAGCGCAGCGTGATCACGGTGGCAAACCCACCCAGCGCGAGCAGCAACACCCCCAGCGTCGCCACGACGGTCCGGCGCGTGAGCGAGCCGGTCTTCACGGCGCCAACCGGTAGCCGATGCCGCGCACGGTGTGGATGACGCGCGGCCCCGCTCGCTCGAGCTTGCGCCGCAGGGCGCTGATATGGACCTCGACGAGGTTCGGGTCATACGCGTCATACCCCCACACCTGGGTGAGGAGCTGGTCCTTGGACAGTGCCTGACCGCGGTGGCGGACCAGGAAGGCGAGCAGCCGCAGCTCCGTGGCCGTCAGCGCAACGTCCTGGCCCCGGCGCGTGGCCCATCCCCCGTGCTCGTCGATGAGCAGGTCCCCCACCTCGAGGACCGCCGCCAGGCGGCCGGACCTCCGCAGGACCGCGCGGATCCGCGCCAGCAGCTCCTCGAGCGCGAACGGCTTGACGACATAGTCGTCGGCCCCGAGCTCCAGGCCCTCCACCCGGTCCGCAACCGCATCGCGGGCGGTGAGGAAGATGATCGAAACCTCGCTGCAGGCGTGCAGCCGGCGGGCGAGAGCGAACCCGCTGTCGCTCGGCAACCGCACGTCCAGGACGGCCAGGTCCGGCGCGCAGGCCAGGATCGCGTCAGGGTGCACGGCGTCGGCAAAGCCGCTCGCGACAAACCCCTCCTGTCGCAGGCCGGCGAGAACCGCGTCGCGCACCGCGGCCTCGTCCTCCACCACCACCACACGTCCGAGCGCTCCGTTCACGGTAGGGGCATTCTCCCGCCCGGCGGCTGAAGATCGCCTGAAGAAGCGCCGCGGTTCAGCGCGATTTCAGGTCCCGCCCCGATGCTGGGACCATCGGGCGGCGAGAGGCGCCGCCCCGGACTTCTCGGAGGGATGCATGTCAGCTTCTCAACCACAATC
>JBAQGP010000982.1:0-3496 GCA_049287845.1 Solirubrobacteraceae bacterium
GACCGAGGCGCTGCTGGCCGCGGTCTCCCCGGCCACGCTCGGCGGCGAGGCGCCCGGATTCATCGTCGGCGTCACCGGGCCGCCCGGGGTCGGCAAGTCCTCACTGCTGTCGCGGTTGGTCGCCGCATGGCGGGTCCGTTCCCGGTCGGTGGCGGTGCTGGCCGTGGACCCCAGCTCACGACGGTCGGGCGGTTCGCTGCTCGGAGACCGGGCACGGATCGAGCGCGACCCCGCCGATCACGCCGTCTTCATCCGCTCGACGGCGGCGGGCGATCGCCTCGGCGGCCTGGCCCCCGCCACCCGGGCCGCCGCCACCGCGCTGGCCTGCGCCTTTGACGTCGTGGTCATCGAGACCGTGGGCGTCGGGCAGTCAGAGACCGAGGTCGCCGACGTCGCCGACACCGTGGCGGTGGTCGTCCAGCCCGGATCCGGGGACGTCCTTCAGTTCCTGAAGTCCGGGATCATGGAGATCCCCGACGTGCTGGTGGTCACCAAGGCCGATCTCGGGCAGGTGGCCACACGGGCCCGCGCCGACCTCGAGGCGGCCCTGCGCTCGCTGGACTCCGCCTGTGTCGTGGTGTCTGTCTCCTCGGTGGCGCCGCCCGTGGGCATCGATGAGCTGGTGGAGGCGCTCGACGCCCATCGCGCGGGGCTCGAGCTGCGCCCGCGGCGGGTGCGCAGCCGCCGCATGCACGCGCTGGCCGACTACGCGGCCGAGTATGGCGACCGCGGCATGCGCGCCCTCGGAGGCCGCCGGGAGGCCGAAAGATGGCTCGGGCAACAGGATGCCGGCCTCGATGTGACCGCGCTGCGTCACGCTTTGGAGGAGAAGGCGCGACCATGACCACCGCCCCCACCCCTCGGATCGTGCTGCCCGGAGACCCGCTTGTCGACGGCGACACCGCACTGCGCCCCTGGCGCGACGCCGACCTGCCAGAGCTGGTGCAGGCGTGCCGCGACCGGGAGATCGTGCGGTGGACGAGCGTGCCGGCCAACTACACCGAGGCCGACGCCCACAACTATCTGCGCCAGCGTTATGACGCCGCCTTCGCCGGTCTCACCGCGCCGTTCGCGGTCGTCCACGCCTCCGAGGGCCGGCTGCTGGGGTCGATCTCACTCCTGCGCCTCTCATGGGAGCATGCGCGCGGGGAGGTCGGCTACTGGCTGGCGGCCCGGGCGCGCGGCCAGGGCCACGCCACCCGTGCGGTCCGGCTCATCTGCGCGTGGGGATTGGACGCGCTGCGTCTGGAGCGCATCGACCTGATGGCCGCCACCGGCAACCCCGCCTCCCAGCACGTCGCCGAGCGGGCCGGCTTCACCCGCGAGGCGGTCCTGCGCTCCTACATGCAGGGCGCGTTCGAGCGCCAGGACATGGTGATGTTCGGCCTGCTCCGAAACGAGCTCTAGCGCGGCGAGGCCAGCGAAGTCAGTCGCCAGCCATTGCTGGTGTCGGTCAGCTGCACCGACTCCAGCGAGGACGGCTGGCCCGTGGCGCGCGCGAGCACCACGGCGGAGGCGGACGCCCCCTTGACGTGAACCCTGGTCACGCTCAGGCTCGGGTTCGAGACGCTCTGGACGAACGTGCGCATCGCCTGCTGGCAGCTCAGCCCGGCGGCGTTGAGATGGCCCACCAGATCGGGAGCGAGTACCTGACTGCAGAGCGTGCCCGTATCGCGTACCGCCACTGCATGGGCAAACTGCTCCAGCTTGGCTTGAACCTGCTCCGATGCGTTGGCGCCGCAGCCGCTCAGTGCGTACGCAACGCCTAGGAGAGACAGCGCATATCCCGGTCTCATCGCGGCGAAGCTACCCTTAACGTGTGATCTCAGAACCGCTGCGCGAGGGAAATGGGAGCGAGAGGGACCAGTTGCGCGACGGCCACGGGCGCGACATCGGAGACCTGCGGATCTCGGTCACCGACCGCTGCAACTTCCGCTGCCAGTACTGCATGCCCGCCGAGGGTCTGCCGTGGCTGGAACGCGCTGAGATCCTCACCTTCGAGGAGATCACCCGGCTGGTGACCGTGTTCGCCGGCATGGGCGTGGGCGACGTCCGGCTCACCGGCGGCGAGCCCCTGGTCCGCCGCGACTTCCCGGCGCTGGCCGGGATGATCGCCGCGATCGACGGCGTGCACGACCTGTCGGTCACCACCAACGGCTTCCTGCTGCCCCGCGACGCCGAGAAGCTCGTCCGCGCCGGCATCAACCGCTTCAACGTCTCGGTCGACTCGCTCCAGCGCGACCGCTTCTACGAGCTGACCCGCCGCGACGCCCTGGATGCGGTCCTGCGCGGGCTCGAGATCCTGGCCGGCTTCCCCGAGGCCCACCCGATCAAGGTCAACGCGGTGGCCATCCGCGGCTTCACCGAGGAGGAGGTACTGCCCTTCGCGAAGCTGGCGCGTGAGACGCCCTACGAGGTCCGCTTCATCGAGTTCATGCCCCTGGACGCCGACCACGCGTGGGATCGCAGCAAGGTGCTCACCGGCGCTGAGATCCGGGAGGCGATCTCGGCGGTGTACCCGCTCGAGCCTGAGCCGCGGGCGCCCAGTTCCACCTCCCAGGTCTATCGCTTCGCCGACAGCCCGGGCCGCATCGGATTCATCAACCCGGTGTCCGAGCCGTTCTGCGCGGGCTGCAACCGGGTGCGTCTCACCGCCGACGGGCGGCTACGGACCTGCCTCTTCTCCCTGAACGAGACCGATCTGCGAGAGCCGCTGCGCTCCGGGGCCTCCGACGACGAGGTCGAGGCGATCATCCGCGCCGCCGTATGGCGCAAGGAGCTCAAGCACCACGTGGGCGAGCCTGGCTTCATCCAGCCCGCGCGCAGCATGTCCGCCATCGGGGGGTGAAAACCTCCGCGCTGCGGGCTCTCTCTAGTAGAGGGCCGTGCGCGATTTTTCCAACATAGCTGTAAAGATCGCGCGCGTCGCGGATCGGCAGTACGGTCACGTGACCCGCCAGCAGCTGCTGGATCTGAGCGTCCCGTCGGCCACCATCGCCTACTGGGTCAGCAACTGCCGCCTTGTCCAGGTCCACGCGGGCGTCTACGCCCTCGGCCACCAGCAGCACACCGCCCTGGCGCGCGCCATGGCCGCCGTCCTGGCCTGCGGCGGCGACCACGCCGTCCTCAGCCACGACTCGGCCGCGGCCCTCTGGGGCGTCCGCACCTGGCCCTCGTCGCCCGAGGTCACGGCGCCGCACCACCGCCGACGCCCGGGGATACACACCCACCGAACGCACACCCTGTCGCGCCACGACATCCGCCGCCACCACAACATCCGCGTCACCAGCCCCTCCCGCACCATCCTCGACATCCAGGGCCGCCTGACCGACAAGCAGCTCGTGCGCGCCATCAACGAGCTGCGGCTTCACAAGCACCTCCGCGCCACGGTGGCCCGATCCCCTGAGTTCGGTCCGGTCTGTGTGAGAGCTTCGATGACCCTGTTGAATGGGTCGAAGGAGCACGTGCATGAAGGGTCGACGACATACGCCCGAGC
>JBAQGP010000983.1:0-2179 GCA_049287845.1 Solirubrobacteraceae bacterium
TCGCAGACCCGCGCGTGACCGCGATGGTCAACGAGGCGGACTCGCTGGTCGGTAAGCCCTACGTCTACGGCGGCGGTCACTCCGGCTGGGCCCCGCAGACGGGCTATGACTGCTCGGGCTTCGTCTCCGCCGTGCTGCACGCCGGCGGCTATCTCACCTCACCGGTCGACACCACGGCGCTGCCCGGTCAGCCCGGCATGGCATCGGGCCCCGGACAGTACGTCACCGTCTATGACCGCGCGCTTCCGGGACAGAGTGGCCACGTGATCATCGAGATCAACGGTCAGTTCTACGAGTCGGGTGGCATGCACGGTGCCTGGGGCGGCGGCGGCGGCGTGCAGAAGATCGCCACCCCATCGGCCGCCTATCTGGCGACATTCCCGACTGTCCTGCATCCCGAAGGTCTCTAGGATCCTGAGTCCTAACCTGTCGATCCTCGGCCCCGGGGCAGCGGGCGCTCGTCACGTCGTTACAGGCAGGCGTCTCGGTCGACCGTCTGCCAGACCGTCTCGTCTGGTGGGTCATCGAACCGGCTGGGGATCGCGTAGGGGTGCACCGGAACCCGGCGGGCCTCGGCCGCGGCGACGAGGTCAGAGCCCCACCGGGCGAGTGCGATCCGGCCCGGCTCCAGCAGAGACAGCGGATCGGTGGTGGTGACCAGCGCCACGTCGGTGTCGGTGTCACCGAAGGCCGGCTCGAGCCGCGCGAACGCGCGCTGCGCGTCGTCGGGGGCCACGGCGATGAGAACCCGACCGAGAAGGCCGTCGAGCTCACGCACAGCGGCGGCAAGGCCCGCGACATCCTCAGGGCGCTCGGGTAGCGGTGCGACGGCCTCGAGGGGAAAGGCCGGCGCGGCCAGATCCGACGCGATGACGAGGGTCAGATATGCCTCCCGGAGCTCCGCATCCGCCGGCACTCTCGCCAGCCCCCGGCCCATGACCATGTAACCGGCCCAGCCCCGCTCCACGCGCCGGATGCCGTCCTCGTGAAGCCCTTTTGCGACGAATGCGTAGGAGGCGGCCACAAGTGGGTCGCGCCGATCCGCCCACGCGGTGGGCATGGCTGGATCGCTGAACACGCGATCCAGCGTCGCCGGCACGTCCCGGGCGTGGATGCCGGAGGCGCTGAACACGCTGGTTCCCGACGCGTGGTGATAGCGGTTGGAGATCAGGGTGTCGGGCAGCGTCGCCACCGGCCACCGCAGCGACAGGCGCATCCAGCTCAGCCAGTCGGCGGCGAAGTGTGAGCGGGCGTCGAAGCCACCGATTTGCCGCATCGCCGCGGTCCGCACGACCACGGCCTGGCAGGAGACGGCGTTGAAGGGAGCCAGATGCGCAAAGAACCCCGGCGGCTGCGTCAGCAGCGCCGTTTCCCGGTGATCGGGCCACAGTCCGGTGGGGACTCCCGCCTCGTCCATCATCTCGGCCGTCGAGTGCGCGAAGCCGGCGCCGGTGGTCGCCAGCGCCTCGAGCTTGCGGGCCAGGTTTCCGGCGTGCATCACGTCGTCGGCCGCGAACGGGACGTAGTACTCGGCCGGCGTCTCGGCCAGGATGCGGTTCAGGCTGCCGTAGGCCTGGAAGTCCTGGTCGTTGACATCGACGCGAACGCGCCGGTCGGTCTCATAGCGCCGCGCGATGTCGACGGAGTCGTCGTCGGATCGGTTGTCGACGATGTGCAGCGTGAAGTCGGCGCCCTCCTGTGCCAGGACGCTCTCGATCGCCTCTCTGAGGTAGGCGGCGCCGTTCTTGACCGGCATCGCGACACACACGGATCCGCTGGACACGGGGCTACCTTACGCGGCACAACGGGGACGGGTGCGTCGGGATACACTCGCGCGGTGTCCCACGACGCGTCGCACGTCGGCCCGGGGGGAGTCGAGGGCGCCCGGCACTCTGCCCGGGACCTGCGGGCCTACGAATTGGCGATCGCCGCCTTCGAATCCTCCGAGATCCCGGCGATCGATCGCCTGGAGGCGTTCCCGCGCTTCACCACCAAGCGCAGCCTGGCCCGGTTCCTGTGCCGCCACGAGCTCTACCAGCGGGCGCTGCACGTCAACGGCGCGATCGTGGAGTGCGGCGTGTTCAACGGAAACGGGCTCTTCACCTGGGCCCAGCTGGCCACCATCTACGAGCCCGTGAACTACAACCGGCGCATCATCGGGTTCGACACGTTTCAGGGC
>JBAQGP010000984.1:0-2361 GCA_049287845.1 Solirubrobacteraceae bacterium
GTGTTCGACCGAGTGAAGTCGATGACGGCGACGAACCCCTCGACCGTCGTCATCACTCTCAAGCAGCCGGACTACTGGCTCACCGGCGAGCTCTCGGAGATGCCGGGCGTCGTGTATGAGAAGGCCTACGCGGTCAAGGAGGGCAAGAAGTTCGGGACGCCGGCGGGACTGACGATGTGCACCGGCCCCTACGAGCCCAAGAAGTGGATCCCGGGTGAGTCACTCACCGCCGTCGCCAACCCGCACTACTGGGACTCGACGCTGGCGCCCAAGGTGCACGAGCTCGTCTTCAAGGGGATCGGCGCCGACGCGACGCTCACCTCGGGTCTGGAGACCGGCGCGGTCAACGGGACCTACGCCCAGGGAATCGCGACCTACAACCAGCTCAAGCGGGACAAGAGCCTGTCGGTGATCGACGGGCCGGCAGCGAACGTCGACGCGATGGTGATCGACAACACGAAGGGCGTGCTCGGCAACGTCAAGGTCCGGCAGGCGATCTCGTACGCGATCAACCGGACCGCGCTGATCGAGGCCGTCTATCACGGCGCCTCGCAGATGCCGCGGACGCTCGCGAGCCCGGGGCAGTGGGGCTACGGCCAATCGGTGTTCGAGCAGGACTGGAACAAGCTGCCGCCGATGACGGTCAACCTCACCAAGGCGAAGGCGCTGATCAAGGCAGCCCATGCGACCGGCAAGTCGATCGTGATCGGCACCACCCAGGAGATCTCCTCGCTGGCGACCGACGCCAATGTCGTCCGCCAGGCGGCGGTCGAGATCGGCCTCAAGGTGACGATCAAGTCGGTCTCGGCTCAGGACTACATCGCGTTGTTCGAGAGCGCCTCGGCGCGCAAGGGGATCGACATGTTCCCGACCTCCAACTACGGCGACTACGCCGACCCGGCGGCGCTCTACAACACCGTCGTCATGCCGGGCGGCAGCCAGAACTACGACAACTTCGACGACCCGACGATGGTCAAGGACCTCAACCTCGCGCGCTCGACCGCCAATCCGGACCTGCGGGCCTCCTACGTGGCGAAGGTCGGCGACCTGGTCGCGACCCAGCTGCCGTGGATCCCGCTCGACGATCCGGACACGGTGCTCATCACCAGTCATTACCTGACCGGCGCGCCGGCTTCGTTCGTCTACATGGGCGGGCCGTGGGCCGACATGATGGGAGCAAAGTAGCCGTGACCCTGAGTCCGCTCTCGAAGTTCATCCTGCGCCGCGTCGGGCTGCTGGTGCTCGCGCTGATCGTGTCGAGCTTCGTCATCTTCATCTCGCTCAACCTCGCCCCCGGCGACCCCCTGTCGGCGCTGTCGGGCGGGCGGAGCCTCTCCAAGGCCACGATCGCCGCGCTCAACCGCGAGTACCACCTGGGCGACCCGGTGCTCGTCCGTTACTGGGACTACGTCAAGGGCGTGGTGCTGCACTTCAACCTCGGGACCTCGATCCAGTTCCGCGAGCCGGTCTCCTCGCTGATCAGCCAGCGGATCGGCGTGACCGCCGAGCTCGTCGCCTACTCGGCGGTGCTCATCCTCGTGTTCGGCGTCGGTGCCGGGGTGCTCGCGGGTCTGCGCCGCGGAGTGATCGACAACACGATCATCGCGGTGTCGACGATCCTTGCCGCTGTCCCGTCATTCGTGGCGGCGATCATTCTGATCGCGATCTTCGCGGTCGACCTGCATTGGCTCCCCGCGCTCGGCAATGGCTCGGGGTTCGGAGGCTCGATCCAGCACCTCACGCTGCCCGCGATCGCGCTGGCGGCCTCGGCGTTCGCGGTCGTCACCCGCGTCACCCGCGTCACCGTCCGCTCTGAACTCTCGCTGGAGCACGTGCAGACCGCGGTCAGTCGCGGGATCCCGTGGCCGTTGGTCGTCCGCCGCCACGTGCTGCGCAACGCCTCGATACCGATCACGACCGTCGTCGGGATCACCGTCACGTCGCTGTTCGCGCTGTGTGCGGTGGTCGAGCAGGCGTTCAACCTCAACGGGATCGGAGCGGCGCTGATCCAGGCCGCGCTGGAGAAGGACTTCGGGGTGGTGCAGGGGATCTCGCTCGTGCTCGTCGGCGCGTTCGTGATCGCCAACGCTCTCGTGGACCTGCTCTACGCGTTCCTCGATCCCCGCGTGGCGATCGGAGCGAGGGCATCATGAGCACCGGAGCAGGAGCAGTCACCACCGGACGCCTGGTCGTCCCGCGCGTGCGCCGGCGGCTGGCCGCCAACCAGATCGTCTACGGCATCTGCTGGCTGATCGTCGCCATCGCCGTGTTCTTCGCGATCTTCGGGCCGCTGGTTCGACCGCACAACCCGGACTTTTCGCTGCTGCAGTTCCAGTATGTCGGCCCGTTCCAGGCCAAGGG
>JBAQGP010000985.1:0-3654 GCA_049287845.1 Solirubrobacteraceae bacterium
GGCACGACGTATGGGAACCCCTCGTCCCGGAGCGTCCTGGCGACACCCGGCGTCAGTCCCGATGACACCCCGGTGTTCAGGACCAGGGAGAGCATTGCCTCCGGCGCGTTGTCGGCTAGCGTCCGCCCATTGAAGCCGGCGAATCCGTAGCTCGCCGGCGTGCCTACCGCATACGGCAAGACATCCGGGAAGAGCCTTCGGGCCACCCCCTCGCCGTACCCATGCGGGTCCGCTGAGGTTCCGCACGCCGCGACGACCTCCGCGACCTGCTCACCGATGGACTGGCCGACTGAGGCGGAATCCTCGGAGGGATGGCGCGTGTTCGCCGGGTTGTCGAACTTGATGTCGTCGGGCCAGAAGATCGGCCACATCATCGGGTGCCCCGCACGGTTGATCTGCCGCCAACCGGCAGCGTCGGTGGCCAACTTCGTCGCCGCCCAGACGCCGATCTGGGCGCCCGGGCGCAGCTTGGCGTTCTGGTGGGAGACCTCGAGCACGATCGACTCGACCGTCGTACCGGCGAAGCTGTTCTGCGCCTGTTCGGCACGCCAGTCCGACAGGTCCGGCGCCATGCCCTCCTTGACCGCGGCATTGATCTTAAACAGCAGCGACAGGTCAATGTAGAACCAGTCGATGATCTTCCCGGCCCAGATCCGCACATCCCCGCTCTCGACCACCGCGCCGGTCCGGCCTTCGAGCAAGAGCTCCCCGGCCGCGAAGTCGTCGCGGGCGTCCTCGCCGGACAGCGCGTGAAGCTGCAGCGTCTGCGTTCCGTCGGCCTCCTTCGCCCCGAACGAAACGCGGTAGGTGAGGTCTTCATACGGCGCGCCATCGAAATGGACCTTGAACTCGTACCGGCCCTCATGATGGAAGCCCGGCTGCACATTGGACTCGGTGATGGTCGAGTTGACGTCCATGACAAAGACAGTGCTGCCGTTGCCCGGAAAAACGCACAGATCGTCGATGTACAGCTGACCGTTCTGTCGTGCGAGCGGCGTGTCGAGGTGATGCGACATCAGGACCTCCTGGATCGTGAATGACAAGCGACTTCTCGGTCGCTCAGGCGTGAATCTCTCGTCGCTGGTTAGTCGACGAGTTCGCTGGCTAGCTCCCAGAGGGCCTCGGCCTGGGCGGGGTCAACCGCCCATGGGGCGACGCCGCCGCCGTACATCTCGGGGGGCTTGGTGAGGACCGCCGCTTCGTTGCAGTCCTCGAAGTAGCGCCCGCCGACTCCCCGAAGCAGAGGAGAGGCGGCGAGCAAGACCGACGTCGCGGCGCCTTGCGCCGGGGTCTTGCGCCGGTTCTCGGGGGTCTGCAGGCCGCCGGTGTGCTTCTGCAGCCCGGTGGCGATCGCACCGGGATGAGCGGCGTTGACGTAGATGCCTTCGTCACACCACCGCCGCGTAGCCTCGACCGCGAGCAGTACGCAGGCGGTCTTTGACTGCCCGTAGGCCGACCATGGGTCATACGGACGGTCCAGGTAGTCGGGATCCGCGAAGACCACCGGCGAGAACTGATGCCCGTTTGAGCTCAGCGACACGACCCGCGCATCCGAGGCCGCCGCCAACGACTCATGCAGACCCGTCGTCAGCGCGAAATGTCCGAGGAAGTTCGTGCCGAACTGCAGCTCGTGCCCCTGCGGCGTTCGCTCGAGGTCAGGGACGGCCATGATCCCGGCGTTATTAACGAGCACATCGAGCGGTCCGCTCCAGGACTGAACGAAGGACGCCACCGAGTCCAGATCAGCGAGATCAAGCTCAGCGAAGCTGACCTCAGAGTTACCGGTCTGCTCGATGATCCACGCGACGAGCTCATCGCGGGCGTCGCGCCGGCGAATCGCCAGCGTGACCTCCGCCCCGGCGTTGGCTAGCGCGCGCGCCGTCTCAAGGCCGAGCCCAGACGATGCGCCAGTGACAATCACTCGCTTTCCGGCCAGCTCGACACCGGCAAGAACCTCGTCAGCGGTGGAAGAGAATCCAAACGGTGTATGCAGGAGTTCGGTGGTCATATCGTTGCTCATCTCGGTGCGTCTGCCGTCGCGCTGCGAGGATGGCGGGCATCGAACCCGTTAGCCAGAGCCCCTCGGATCCTGGGACAGGCAGGGTCAGGCTGGCGTCGTGACAAGAACGCAGGTGTACGGCCGGGCGCGATGCGCCCAGCCGGCTGTCGGTTCAGTGCCACCGAGAACCCGATAGGTTCAAACAGCGCCAGCTCGCTGGGCCAGCCCCCGTTTCGATTCCCGAGGACCGGGCGCTGTACTCCGGGTCAGCCGCTCGCTTGGCCAGCCAATGGAGCAAGCCTGCCGCCTGCCATGCCCGCAGCCGGGTGTCGGCGCCGCGTCACACCACGAAATTCCTCGCTGGTGGCCATCAGATCTCCCCACTGGTGGCCATCGTTTCTCCCCAGCAGGATCCCGCAGGGTCAGGTGGCGTCACCCGGTTGCCGGTGATCCTTTGGTCGGGCTGCCCGCGCTCTCGCAGCCAGTTCAGTGAGCGCCGCCTCCGACGGGCTGCCGGGGGCGACGTGAAAGACAATCAGATGCTGACCAGGCGCTCCGGTAATCGCTAGCTTCTCCGGCTGCAGCTCAAGCCGCCCGACGAGCGGATGATTCAGTGAGTGACTGCGGCTCGGACCGGGCTGCACGTCATGGCGCGCCCACAACCGCCGAAAGTCCTCACTACGCTCCCCGAGCTCATTGACCAACTCCGCTAGGTGTGGATCATCAATCTCAGGGCCTACGAGCGCCCGCAGCGCGGCCGTCGCGGTCTGGGCCACGGCCTCCCAATCCCGGTAGAGCGCGCGCGCCTCGGGGTCTAGGAACACCACTCGAACCGGGTTGGCGCCGATTTGATAGGCCGGCGACAATGCAATGGCGAGATCGTTCGCCGCCAGTACATCCATCATGCGCCCTTGGACGACCGCCGGAGTAAGCGGCCACGTCGCAATCAAACGCTGGATGCTCCGGGGCGCCTGTTCCGCGCCGTCGTGACGGCGAGGAGTTGAAGCTGGGCTGGCCAGGACGTGAAGATGAGTCCGCGCGTCATTATCGAGCCGAAGGGCACGCGCCAGCGCGTCGACGACCTGCGCCGAGGGGCGATGATCGCGCCCCTGCTCCAGCCGCAGGTAATAGTCAGGGCTGATCCCGGCGAGCATCGCCAGCTCCTCACGGCGCAGCCCCGGTACTCGCCGGCGGCCGAACGGCTGCAGTCCGACGTCCTCAGGCTTCACAAGCTCGCGACGCGCCCGCAGATACTCGCCAAACCCCGACCTCGGCACGATCTGCAGATCATACGCCACGCGCGCGCGGCTCCTTCCCATCCGTCTGGATGTCGGCCTTACTCGCTCGCAGTCAACAACGAGAGCGCCCCTCACACCCAGCGAAGCAATCCGGGGCGCCGGCAAGTCGCGGCCCTCAAGTAGCACAGTCGCCAGCCGCCACCGGATCGAAGAAGCTTCTCCTCTCGGCGCATAGGTAGCACCCACCCCGCGTCGAGTGGTGGCGCTGCTGCTTCGGCCGGGAGCAGCAGCGGCGGCGCGTTCAGACCTCAGACGTCACACGGCAACGCGTCGCGAATGGTCGGTGCCGCTCGCAGCCCTGCACCGGTTCCGTAGCGGCCATTTGGATCCGGCGCGGCCAGACGCGCACAAGGGCGA
>JBAQGP010000986.1:0-4887 GCA_049287845.1 Solirubrobacteraceae bacterium
CTCTCGCAGGATCCGATAGGAGCACACCTCCTCCCAGCCGAACGGCGGGATGAACACCACGGCAGTGTCGCGAGCGGCGCCGTCGGGCCGGTGCAGGACGCAGAAGGCCGGCGTCCCGTCCACGTCGAGATAGAGCGACTGGGTCACGTCGCGCGCACCGGGTCTGAGAGGCTGATGGCGCTGACCACGACCGAGTGCGGCTCTGCGTCGGGGTCCAGGCGGCGCAGGGCGACCGTCAGGGCCTCGGCCATGACCTCGCCCCGCGGGCGGTGGTCATCAGTCAAGTCCCAGGCACCGGGAGCCGGGCGTGGTCCTCGACGGCCTTGCGGATCGTCTCGTTCATTGACTGGGTGCGGCACGTTCATGGATGTCTGCAATGACGACTGCGGCGGCGCAACCCTGCTCATGGCTCAGGCTCCCGGCAAGCTCAGATACCCCTGCCGCCTCTGCCAGCGTAGCCGCGCGGCTTGAAAGCGACAAGCGACCCATCCGACCGATCGCGCACGAGCTCGACGCCGGTCCCGGACGGCCTCGTCGCCGACCCGCAGCACCCCGATCCTGGGTGCGCTCGATCCGGGGGCGCGAGGAGGTTACACTCGGCGTCCGCCCGCCCCTGCGCGGGCGCGTTGTCGTACGAACTCACCGAAAGGAGGCCAGCGCAATGCGTGCCGTGGACGCCCTGATGGAATGTCTGAAGGCGGAAGGTGTCGACGTCGTATTCGGTCTCCCGGGCGGCGCCAACCTCCCCACCTACGATGCGTTCTACGACGCCGGGATCCGCCACATCCTCGTCCGCCACGAGGCCGGCGGCGGCCATGCCGCCGAGGGCTACGCCAAGGCGACGGGCAAGGTCGGCGTCTCTCTGGCGACGAGCGGCCCGGGCGCGACCAACCTCATCACCCCGATCACCGACGCGATGATGGACTCCGTGCCGGTGGTCTTCATCACCGGCCAGGTGCGCACCGAGCTGCTGGGAACCGATGGGTTCCAGGAGGCCGACACGATCGGGATCACCATGCCCGTCGTCAAGCACAGCTTCATGATCCAGCACCCGCTGGAGCTGCCGCGCACGATCCACGAGGCGTTTCACATCGCCCGTACCGGGCGGCCCGGGCCGGTGGTGGTCGACATCCCGCAGGACCTCAGCCGGGCCGACATCCCCTACGAGCCGGTCGACGACGTCCATCTGCCCGGCTATCAGCCGACCACCGAGGGCAACCAGAAGCAGATCAAGCTGGCCGCCAAGGCGCTGGCCAACTCCCGCCGTCCGGTCATCTATGCCGGCGGTGGGGTGGTTTCCGCCAACGCCTCGGTCGAGCTGACCGAGCTGGCCACCGCCGACCGGTTCCCGGTCACCTGCACGGTGATGGGGCTGGGTGGATTCTCCGGCACCCATGACCACTGGCTGGGCATGCTGGGCATGCACGGCACCCGCACCGCCAACTACGCGATCGACGAGGCCGACCTGATCATCGCCATCGGAGCCCGCTTCGATGACCGGATCACGGGCAAGCTGTCGGAGTTCGCGCCGCGGGCCAAGTTCATCCACATCGACATCGATCCGGCCGAGATCTCCAAGAACGTGCCGGCCCATATCCCGATCGTCGGCGACGCCAAGAACATCCTGCCGCGGCTCACCGCCGAGTACCGGGCGCTCGAGGCTGACCCGGCGCGCCTGGAGGAGTGGTGGACGCGGATACACAAGTGGCAGGAGCGCCACCCGCTGACCTACACGGACTCCACGGACTCCGAGATCAAGCCGCAGTACATGATCCAGGCGCTCTATGAGGCGACCGCCGGTGACGCGATCGTCGTCTCGGACGTGGGCCAGCATCAGATGTGGACCGCCCAGCGGTTCCACTTCGCCAAGCCGCGGCGGTGGATCAACTCCGGCGGCCTGGGGACGATGGGGTTCGGTCTGCCGGCGGCGATGGGCGCTCAGGTCGGCTGCCCCGAGGACACCGTCGTCTGCGTGGCCGGCGACGGTTCGGTGCAGATGAACATGCAGGAGCTGGCCACGTGCGCGCAGGAGAAGATCCCGATCAAGGTGTTCATCATGAACAACGGCTACCTGGGCATGGTCCGCCAGTGGCAGGAGCTGTTCTGGGACAAGCGCTACAGCCAGGTCGACATGGGCGAGTACCCGGACTTCGTCAAGCTGGCCGACGCCTACGGCGCCACCGGTATCCGGCTGACCGACAAGACCACGCTGGTGACGGACATGCGCGAGGCGCTGGCCACCGAGGGGCCGGTCCTGGTGGACGTGCGCGTCACCCGCGAGGAGAACACCTACCCGATGATCGCGCCGGGTCAGGCCGCGCGCGACATGGTGGGCTGAGCCATGGGCGAGACGACGAAGAAAGCGGTGCGACATGGGTGAGCCGGCGACCAAGGAGATCCTGTCGCTGGACCAGCTGGAGGCGGTGTCCGGCCTGCGCACCGGACGCAAGCACATCCTCTCGATCCTGGTGGAGAACAAGCCGGGTGTCCTGACCCGGATCGCGGGGCTGTTCGCCCGCCGCGGCTTCAACATCGACACGCTCGCCGTCGGTCCCACCGACGACGAGAGCGTCAGCCGCATCACCCTCACCCTCGACGGGGCGGTGCACCCGATCGATCAGGTCACCAAGCAGCTCCACAAGCTGATCAACGTCCTGAAGATCCGCGACCTGGAGCCGGCGGAGACCCTGGCTCGGGAGCTGGCGCTGTTCAAGGTGTCAGCCGACGGGTCCTCGCGCGCCGAGGTCATGCAGATCTGCGAGATCTTCCGCGCCAAGGTGGTCGACGTGACCAAGCGCTCGGTGGTGGTGGAGGTCACCGGCACCTACGACAAGGTGGATGCGTTCGAGGCGCTGGTGCGGCCGTTCGGTCTCATCGAGATGGCGCGCACGGGCGAGATCGCGATCTCCCGGGGACGCAGCGAGACCTGATCTGCGCACGGCTCCGCAACGGTCTCCGTCGTTGCGGTCGCCCCGGCGGCGCTACATATGCGTCCGGGGCGATCGGTCCCGTCGAGGGCCATAGCGCTCTCTGGCAACATCCGTGAGATGGAACGCCCGCTCGTCTCGCTGCGCCACCTCGGCTCGGCTTTCGCACGGTCGCCGATCCCACGGATATCAGGCCGGTCGAGGCGTTTGGCGAGCACTGAGCCGGTGGATCAGGTCACCGTCAACGAGATGCAGTGGCGCAAGGCGTCGCACGTCGGCGCCTACGCCAACCGATCCCTCCTGCCCGTGGAGGTGATGCTCCTGGTCCGCTATCGCAGCCAGCTGTCCGGGCGCGTGATCGAGGTGGGGTGTGGGGCGGGACGGGTGTTGGGTTACCTCGTCGCCCTGGGGGGCGAGGTCCACGGCATCGACCTTTCGCCGGCCATGGTCGACTACTGCCTCCGCGCCTATCCGGAAGCCGATGTCCGCGTCGGCGATGTGGCCGCGCTCGCCGAGACGATCCCCGGTCCGTTCGACGCGATCGTCGCCGCCGACAACCTGCTCGACGTGTTCGATGATGCACGGCGCCGGTCGGTGCTGGCCCACCTGGGCAGTCTGCTGGCGCCGGGCGGCGTTCTCATCTTCTCCTCGCATCGCCTTGCCGAGGTGGACCAGCGGCTCCTGCCGCGGCGAGGCAGCCGTCTGGCGGGACGCGTGGCCGACTTTCTCGTGCGGCACACCGTGCTGCAGTTGGCGTCCGCGGCGGTCCGGCTTCCGGTCAGGCTGCGCAACCGCCGGCGTCTAGCGCCTCTGCAACGGAGCGGGGCGGGGTACGCGATCGTGAACGACGAGGCGTGCGACTATGGCCTCCTGCACTACTACGTGCAGCGCGATGTGCAGGAAAGACAGCTGCGCGAGGCCGGGCTGGAGCTGGTCGAATGCCTGGATCCCGAAGGACGCCGGGTGCCCGCCGGGACCGACGGCGACGGGCCATGGCTGCACTACGTCGCTCAGAGAGCGGGAGGACCCCGACCACAGGAGCGCGCGCGAGCGGGTGACTAGTATCGAACGATGCCGATCGCGGTCGGGATAGACCTCGTCGAGGTGGAGGAGGTGGAGGAGGCGCTCCGCCGTCACGGCGAGCGCTACCTGCGCCGGATCTACACTGACCATGAGCAGCGAGACTGCGAGGGCGACCCACGGCGGCTCGCGGCGCGGTTTGCGGCCAAGGAGGCGACGATGAAGGCATTGAGACGGTCAGGTGAGCCGCTGCCGTGGCGTGCGATCGGCGTGCGCATGGGGCCGGCAGGACAGCCGGAGCTCGAGCTGACCGGCGCTGCGGCGCAACTGGCAGACGACCGCGGCGTCAACGGGCTGTCGGTCAGCCTCAATCGCGGCCGTGGCGACGCTGCGGCATTGGTCCTAGCGGAGTGCGCACGATGACCGACGACGCGATGACGGCCGAGATCCGCCGGGTTCTCCGTGATCACGCACGCCTCCCGGTCGATATCGAGCAGCTCGACGATCACGCGGATCTCTTTCAAGCGGGCATGACCTCGCATGCGAGCGTGAACGTCATGCTGGGCTTGGAGGACGCGTTCGACGTTGAGTTCCCTGACGCGATGCTCAAGGCCAGCGTGTTTCAGAGCGTAGCCGGCATCGCTCAGGCCATCGGGCAGTTGCAGACCGGAGTGGTGTGAGCGTCGCGGTCGTCGACCGAGATCACGCATTCCTGGCCGCGGTTCGGTCCATTGCCGACGAGGTCGCGGCCATCCACGCAGACGCGGTGGACCGTGAGGCGCGCTTCCCTCAGGAGGCCGTGTCGGCACTGCGCACCGCCGGCGCGCTGTCGGCGCTGGTGCCGGAGCCCATCGGCGGCGGCGTTTCCCTGGAGGCCGTGGCACGCGCGTGCTTCGAGCTGGCCCGGTGCTGCTCGTCCACCGCGATGGTGTTCGCCATG
>JBAQGP010000987.1:0-5237 GCA_049287845.1 Solirubrobacteraceae bacterium
GCTCGGGCCCCTGCGGGCCGAGGTCTCGGGTCCCGCGCTGCGGCGCTCGGGACTGCGGTCGATGGAGGAGGTCTGCGCCCGGTTGGGCGTGACCGCCGGCTACGTCATCTTCGGCCACACCCACCGGGCCGGTCCGCTACCCGGCGACGACTCGGCCGAGTGGGTCACCGCCGGTGGCAGCCGGCTCGTCAACTGCGGCTGCTGGGTCCATGAGCCGGCGTTCATGGGCTCCGACGCGTCGCAGAGCCCCTACCGGACCGGCTTCTGCGTCGTGGTCGAGGACACCGGCCCGCCCCGGCTGCTCAATCTGCTCGATCAGCATCCGCCAGACCGGGCGTGAAGCACACGGCGTGGCAGGTCACGCCGTCAGAGACCTCGAGGATCAGCTCGCCGGCGGTACTCACCGGGTGTGCGATGAGCTCGTAGGCGCCCGGATGCTCCACGGAGGTCGTCTGGTCGTTGGCGGTCACGATGCCGTCGCCGTCGAGGACCGCCCACACGCCGCCGGCCTCATACGGTCCCTCGTAGGGCCCCTCAACGTCCTCGCTCTGGGGCACCAGCAGCGCGCCGGGGGCATCCTCGGGCCGTAGGGGTTCCAGGAGCGGGCGCCGCACGCCGAGCAGCTCCTGGATGGCGGACTCGGTGTCGTCGTAGCCACCCTCGCCGTAGTGAAAGTCAAACAGGCGCCCCTCCCCGTCGAACAGGTAGCGCGCCGGCCAGCCGAGGTTGCCGTACTCCTGCCAGATCTGAAGGCCGGTGTCGACCACGACCGGGTAGGGGACCTCGAGCCGGGCCACCGCGGCCTCGACCGCCTCGGGCTCCACCGAGGGAGGAAACCCCGAGGAGTGCACGCCGATCACCCGTAGCCCACCCGGCCCGTAGCGCTCGTGCCAGGCTCGGACATAGGGCAGCGTGCGCATCGAGTTGGGACGGCAGAAGTCCCAGAACTCCACCAGCACCGGCCGCCCACGCTGCTGGTCCATCCGCAGCGGGGCGACGTTGATCCACGGCAGGCGCGGGGGGAACATCGGAGCCTCGATGTGGTCGACCGGGGGGCGCATGGGGTGCGCGGGCGATGCTAGACGCGCCCCGCGTCGCCCATCGAAGGCCGAAGGTGGTCCCTCCCGGGCGGCGGTGCTCGGGCTCACCCTAACATGCACAATCAGTTATATTACCGACATGGCATCTACGTGGAGCGTGCTGGCCGACCCCCATCGCCGAGACGTCCTGGAACTGCTGCGCGAACGCCCACGCTCGGTCAACGAGCTCACCGAGCGCCTGGGCCTCACCCAGCCCGGCACCTCCAAGCATCTGCGTGCCCTGCGCCAGGCCGGCCTGGTGCGCGTCCGCGCCGACGCGCAGCGGCGCTTCTACGAGCTGGACCCCGCCCCGCTGCTGGAGCTGGATGACTGGCTGGCTCCCTACCGGCGCTTCTGGGACCGGCACCTGGATGCCCTCGGTCGGCATCTGGACGAGACCGACCCCGCAGATCCCACGGCCCCCACAGCCCCCACAGCCCCCACAGCCCCCAAGGAGGCCTAGACGACATGCCCACGGCAACCGGCAGCTACGAGCAACTGGACGGCAGCCCCGTCGTCCGCTTCGAGCGGACCTTCCCCCATTCCGCCGCCCAGGTCTGGGACGCGATCACCGATCCGGCGCGCCTGGCCAAGTGGTTCCCGACCAGCGTCGAGTTCAAGGCGTTGCGCCCCGGCGCGCCGATCACCTTCCGCTTCGAAGACGACCGCTACCCGCCCATGAGCGGCGCTTTCCGCGACGTGGTCGCGCCACGCCGGCTGAGCTTCACATGGGGCGACGACGTGCTGAGCTTCGAGCTCTCTGAGCGCGACGGTGGCGCCGCCTGCCGCCTCGCCTTCAGTGTGGCCCTCGACAGCGCCGACAAGGCTGCCCGAGACGCTGCGGGGTGGGATGATTGCCTGGACATGCTGGACGTAGTGGTGTCCGGGAAGAATCCGGAGCGCCCCGGGAAGTCAGAGGGCTGGCAGGCTCGTTACGATGAGTACAAGCGTCAGGGATTCCCTGCTACCGCCGCGATTCCGGAGTAGTGTGAAACGCCCGGACGGCCTGGGCCACTGGCGCTATACTCCGTGAAGTATTGGAATCCATATCGCCTTTGAGGAGTTTCACACGATGAGTCCGTCCGGAGCCGAAGTTCTCCGCCAGATCAAGACCAGGATCGATGAGATCGATCCAGCGGCCGTGCGTGAGCAGTCCTCCAACGGCGCGCTGGTCGTCGATGTGCGTGAGCCCGAGGAGTGGGGTACCGGCCACATCCCCGGCGCCAAGCACGTGCCCAAGTCCTACCTGGAGTCCCGGATCGAGGGCGCCGCCCCCGACCGCTCACAGCACATCATCCTCTACTGCCAGTCGGGCAACCGCTCGGCATGGGCCGCCCGGACGCTGCTTGACGATCTCGGCTACGAGCATGTCGAGTCGATGACCGGCGGCTTCACCCTGTGGAAGGACCGCGGCTACGACGTCGAGACCCCGCGCACGCTCACCGCCGAGCAGCGCGACCGCTACAGCCGCCATCTCCTGCTCCCCGAGGTCGGCGCCGAGGGCCAGCAGAAGCTGCTGGATGCCAAGGTGCTCCTGCTGGGCGCGGGCGGCCTGGGCTCCCCGGCGGGGCTGTACCTGGCCGCCGCCGGCGTCGGCACGCTGGGCATCGTCGACGACGACACCGTCGACCTCTCCAACCTTCAGCGCCAGGTCATCCACAACTCCGACCGGGTCGGCGTCCCCAAGGTCGACTCCGCCGAGGAGACGATCACCGCGCTCAATCCCGACGTCAAGGTGAACAAGTACGCCGTCCGGCTGGGCCCCGACAACATCATGGACATCCTGCCCGGCTACGACGTCATCGTCGACGGCCTGGACAACTTCCCGAGCCGCTACCTGCTCAACGACGCCACGGTGCGTCTCCAGATCCCCGTCGTGTCGGCGGCCATCCTCGGATTCGAGGGCCAGCTCTCGGTGTTCAAGCCCTACGACGGCCCGTGCTACCGCTGCCTGTTCCCGACGCCGCCGCCGGCCGACATGGCCCCGTCCTGCGGCGCCAACGGCGTGCTCGGCGTGCTGCCCGGGACGATGGGCCTGCTGCAGGCGACCGAGGTCATCAAGCTGATCCTCGGCGAGGGCGACCCGGCGATCGGCCGGCTCCTGCTCTACGACGCGCTGGCCGCGACGCTCAACGAGGTCAAGATCCGGCGCGACCCGCAGTGCCCGATCTGCTCGCGTCATCCCGAGGCGATCTCCGACGAGGAGATGGGCGTCTTCCCGGACTACGACGCGTTCTGCGCCGGCGCGCACTAGGTAGGGTTCTGACGATGGCCACCATTCGCATCCCTCCCGTGCTCCGCCCTGCCGTCGGTGGGGAGAAGGAGCTGAGCGCGGAGGGCTCCTCGGTTGGGGAGATCCTCCGCTCCGTCGCCGACGAGCACCCCGAGACGCAGACCCAGCTGTTTGCCTCCGACGGCGGACTCAACCGCTACGTCAACGTCTATCTCAACGACGAGGACGTGCGCGTGCTCGATGGCCTGGAGACGGCCGTCGGGGACAGCGACACGCTGGTCATCCTGCCGGCGATGGCCGGCGGCTGAGAGCGGGAAGGGTTTCCCGGCATCGGGGTCCTTGAGGGGGTGTAGGACCCCCCAACCGAGAGGACCCGGAATGAGAATCCGCTGGAGCAGGACGGCCCTGATGGCCGTGGC
The DNA here is from genome assembly GCA_049287845.1 of Solirubrobacteraceae bacterium. Classification (GTDB taxonomy): domain Bacteria; phylum Actinomycetota; class Thermoleophilia; order Solirubrobacterales; family Solirubrobacteraceae; genus Palsa-465. Next base: position 3,732 of record JBAQGP010000987.1, read on the forward strand.
CGGGCTGCTTGCCGTGGCCGCGCTGGCCGTCGCCAAGTCAGCCACGATCGGCGTCGGGAGAGCGAACGTCAAGGGCCAGAGGGAATCGGTCGCGGTCAACGCCAAGGGCGTGACCGTCTATCAGCTGGCGCCCGAGACGACCCGCCACCTGGTGTGCAAGTCGCAGGCGTGCTTCGCGGCCTGGCCGCCGGTCAAGGCCAACGGCGCCGTGACCGCGATGGCCGGAGTCACGGGCAAGCTGGGCACGATCAAACGCGACGGTTTCACGCAGGTGACGCTCGGCGGCAAGCCGGTCTACACATTCGTGGAGGACGGCGGCCGGCGGGGCGAAGCCGAGGGCGACGGCATCAGGAACTTCGGGGGCGTCTGGCACGTCATCAAGGAGGGGTGAGCGGTCAGGCCCGGCCGCGCATCGCCCGGGGGGCCGGCGTCGTTCCCTCGCTACACTTCGTAAAGCAATGGCCGTCGAGAGCTTGAAGAACAAGCCTTGCGGGGGACGCTACGGCGACATCGTCCAGTCGATCGGGCACACGCCCCTGATCGAGCTCAAGCGCCTCAGCCCGAAGCCGGGCGTGAGGATCTGGGCCAAGCTGGAGAGCCGCAACCCCACAGGCTCGGTCAAGGACCGGGTCGCCCGCGCGCTGATCGAGGACGCCGAGGACAAGGGCCTCATCCGGCCCGGCCAGACGATCCTCGAGCCCACCTCCGGCAACACCGGCATCTCGCTGGCGATGATCTGCGGACGCAAGGGTTACAACCTGAAGGTGGTGATGCCGGAGAATGTCACTCCGGAGCGCACCCAGCTGCTCGAGATGTACGGCGCCGAGATCGTCTACTCCGAGGGGTCCAAGGGCTCCAACGGGGCGGTCGAGAAGGCCCTGGACATGGCCGGTTCCGACGCCTCGTACTACATGCCCTACCAGTACGGCAACCAGGCCAACCCCGACGCGCACTACAACGGCACGGCGCTGGAGATCCTCGAGGAGCTCGACGAGGTGGCCGCGTTCGTGGCCGGCCTCGGCACCGGCGGGACCCTGATGGGTAACGGGCGCCGCCTCAAGGAGGAGCTGGGCGTCAGCGTCAAGATCGTCGCCGCCGAGCCGATGCAGGGCGAGCCGGTGCAGGGGCTGCGCTCGCTCGACGATGGCTTCATCCCGCCGATCATCGACCTGTCGCTGCTGGACCGCAAGATCTTCGTCACCAATCACGACGCGATCGTCTGGACACGCAAGCTGCTCGACGAGGAGCGGCTCTTCGCCGGGGTCTCCTCGGGCGCCATCGCCCGAGTCGCGGTGCGGATCGCGGGGGAGCTGGACGAGGGCAACGTCGTGTTCATCGTGTGTGACGACGGCTGGAAGTACCTGTCGTCGGGGATCTACACGCGCCCGGTGCAAGAGATCGAGAACCTGGACTCCACCGTCTGGTGGTGATCGACACCGAGCGGGCGCCGGCGGGTGACGGCGAGGAACCCACCCCGCGCCGCGCGTTACTGGGCCAGGCGGGGGC
>JBAQGP010000988.1:0-5565 GCA_049287845.1 Solirubrobacteraceae bacterium
GGTTCTGCCTGACCTACGGTGACGGCGTGGCCGACATCGACCTCGCGGCGCTGCTCGCCGATCACGCCGAGCACGGCGCCGCCGCCACCATGACCGTGGTCCGGCCGCGCCTGCCGTTCGGCGTCGCCCATCTCAACGGCGACGGCGTGGTGCGCGGGTTCAGCGAGAAGCCACGGTCTGAGCAGTGGATCAACGCCGGGTTCTTCTGCTTCGAGCCCACGGTCTTCGACGTGCTGACCCCTGACAGCACCCTGGAGCGAGAGCCGCTGCAGCGGCTCGCCGCCGCGGGCGATCTGCGGGCGTTTCGCCACGATGGGTTCTGGGAGTGCATGGACACCTACAAGGACGCGGTCGCCCTCAACGACCTGTGGGCCTCAGGCACGGCCCCGTGGAAGCGATGGACCTAGCCGCCGGCCCCCGCCCCGTTTCTATAGTTACCGGACATGTCCGGACATTCCAAATGGGCCTCCATCAAGCACAAGAAGGCGGTCGTCGACCAGCGCCGCGGCCAGCACTTCACCAAGCTGACCCGTGCGATCACGGTCGCCGCCCGTGAGGGCGGGGGCGACGTCGACGGGAATCCGTCCCTGGCTCTCGCCGTTCAGAAGGCGCGCGATGCGTCAATGCCCAAGGACAACATCGAGCGCGCGATCGCCAAGGGCACGGGCGAGGGCGTCGACGCCGACCAGATCGAGACCGTGCTCTACGAGGGCTACGGGCCCGGCGGCGTGGCCCTGCTCATCGAGGCGCTCACCGACAACCGCAACCGCACCGGCGCCGACGTCCGCCACGCGCTCTCCAAGCACGGCGGCAACCTGGGCGAGCCCGGGTCGGTGTCCTACCTGTTCGACAAGCGCGGCGTGATCGTCGTCGACGCGTCGCGCTACGAGGAGGAGGATCTCCTGGTCGCGGTCGACGCCGGCGCCGAGGACATCTCGCGCGACGACGACGTCTACGAGATCGTCACCGAGCCGGCTGATCTGGTGGCCGTCCGCGAGGCGCTCACCGACGGCGGCATCGAGATCGAGTCCGCCGACGTGACTCAGCGCCCCAAGTCGCGCGTCCTGCTCCAGGAGTCAGACGCCTCCCGGCTCATGAAGCTGATCGACATGCTCGAGGAGTCAGACGACGTGGGCGCGGTGCACGCCAACTTCGACGTGGACGCCGACGTGCTCGAGCGGATCGCCTCCTGAGACCCCGTCGAGTCCGAAGAGCCCCGCTTCGTCGCTTCTTCACCGCGCTCGCTACCCTCGGCCCCCACATGCGAAAGACGACAACCATCACCTGTGCCGCGGTTGCGCTGGCGGCCGCCGTTGCCGGCTGTGGGAGCAGCTCCACAAAGGCCGCGGGCGTGCAGACCGCCCCGTCGGGGGGTGCCACCTCGGCGACCAGCACCGCTGCCGCGAGCAGCGCCACGACGTCGAGCAGCGCCTCGGCCAGCGCCACCAGCACCACCACGAGCAGCACACCGCTGCCGGCCGCGCTCAAGACCAAGCCGAAGGTCAGCATCCCCTCGGGTCCGCCCCCCTCCAAGCTCGTCATCAAGGACCTGATCAAGGGCACCGGGCCCGCCGCCACGGCAAGCTCGACGGTCAACGTCCAGTACGTCGGCGTGCTCTACAAGGGCGGCAAGCAGTTCGACGCCTCGTGGAACGATGGCTCAGGCCAGCCGGTGTCACTGCCCCTGACGGGCGTGATCAAGGGCTGGCAGCAGGGTATCCCGGGCATGAAGATCGGCGGGCGGCGCGAGCTGATCATTCCGCCGAGCCTCGGCTATGGCGCCACCGCCCAGTCAAAGATCCCGGCCAACTCCACGCTGGTCTTCATCATCGACCTGCACGCGCTCTCCTAGGCCCGTCTAGCTCGTCGGGTCCTCCTCGCCGACGTGCCGGGCCCGGTACAGCGGCGTGGGCCCCAGCACGCCCTTGAGCTTGTGGCGCCCGGCCGCCGACCAGCTGAACCGGTCGCGAGAGCCGTCGCGGATCTCCCGGGTGCAGAGCACGCTGCCGGGTCGGGCGACCCCGGTGACCCGGCTGGCCAGGTTGACCGCGTTGCCGTAGTAGTCGCCGGCCCGCAGCAAGGCCGGGCCGAACGCGATCCCAGCCCGCAGGCTGGGGAGCTCCTCCGCCTCGAAGGCGTCGACCAGCTTCAGGGCGACCTCGACGATCGGCGCGGGCTCGGGGCTGACGAACATCGCCGCGTCGCCGATCGTCTTGACCAGTCGGACCGGGGCCTCGGTGAGCGATGAGGCCAGGCTGGCCAACCGCCCGGCGACGGTGGTCAGCTCGCCCACCTCGACCTGGCCCCCCAGCCGGGTGAAGCCGACGAGGTCGGCGAAGCAGATCGCGAGGTCCTGTGCACCGGCGATGGCGCCCGCCTCGAGCTGCGCCAGACCCAGGACCCCGCGCTGGACGCTGTCGCGCAGGTGGGCCGAGAACGCGGCCACCAGGATCGGCTCAAACGCGGGCGTCAGCTGCCCCGCCAGCTCCGCGAAGCGCAGCGCCACCTCGTCCTCGCTCTCTCCGGCCTCCAGGAACGTCTCCGCGAAGGAGGCGGCGATCGTGGCCGAGAGCCGGCTCATGCCCTCGCCGAGCACCCGGGTGATCTCGTCGACGCGCTCGTCGGCGAAGCCGGCGTCGAGGAACAGCTTCATCGACTTGGCCGCGGTGACGTCCTCGTCTGAGAAGACCCGGTCATCGGGCCCGGGTGCGGGCAAGCCGTGCTGGCGGCGGATGCGCGCGATCATCCCGGGGGGCAGCCCGGAGCGCTCCTCGACCTCCCGCGCCGTGTGGGTCCCGCCGAGCACACGCTCCACCGGCAGCAGCGCCAGCCGGTCCTCCTTCACCGCCTTGACCAGCTCCGCCTCGGAGAATCCATCGTCGGCGAGTCGCTCGAGCAGCCGGCGACGCCTGGCCCGCGCCTCGCCCTCCACCCCGGCATAGAGACCGGGAGCCTCGAAGTCCATCGGCGCATCCTCTCTGATGACGGCGACGTTCGCTAGCATCGTCGCTCCTCGGGGACCCCTGAGCCGTGCCGTCCCCTCTAGCTGAACCCCCCTTTAGTACACACACATGCTCTCGATCCTGATGCCCGTCTACAACGAGCTCGAGCGCGTCGAGCAGGCGATCGCGGAGGTCCTCTCCACCGAGCTGCCGACCGACTTCGAGCTCATCATCGTCGACGACGGCTCCACCGACGGCACGCGCGAGATCCTGCGCAGCGGCGCCTGGGACGAGCGCGTGCGGCTGATCGAGCACGAGCACAACCGGGGCAAGGGCGCCGCGATCCAGACCGCGCTGCGCGAGGCGCGAGGCGACTTCTCATGCATCTTCGACGCCGACCTCGAGTACGACCCCGAGGACCTGGCCCTGCTCATGCCGCCGCTCATGGACGGGCGCGCCAACGCCTCCTTCGGCGTCCGCGCGTTTGACGGCTACACCAGCCACTCATTCCTGTTCGTGCTGGGCAACAAGGGCGTCACGCTGGCGTGCAACCTGTTGTTCAACGTGTACCTGCACGACATCATGACCTGCCACAAGATGATCCGGACCGACGTGTTCCAGAGCCTGCCGCTGAGCGCCGCCGGCTTCTCGATCGAGCCCGAGATCACCGCCCGCCTGGTCCAGAAGGGCGAGCGGATCTTCGAGGTGCCGGTTCACTACCGGGCGCGCGCCACCGATGAGGGCAAGAAGCTCACCGCGCGCGACGGCTTCCGGGTCATCGGGACCCTGCTGCGCTGCCGCTTTGGCGGCGGCGGGGGCGGCCTGCGCGCGTAGTCCTGCGGCGGGCGGGGGCCGGCGCCGGCGCGATCTGGACCGTCGAGCTGTAGATCGACTGGATGGTCGAGAACAGCGGTTGCACCGGGTTGCCCTGAAGGTCGATCTCGCCCTTCTCCACGAACGGTGGGTGAGGGAACGGGTCGCCGCCGCTCCATCCGGGCTTGGCGGGGAAGTCCTGGAGCGCGAACCACATCGCGGCCGCGACGTAGGGCTTGGAGGCGAAGACGCCGAGTTGGAGGGCGGCCTGGGCGGTCTGATACTGGTAGGTGCCGCGCTGCTCGGGGGGGCCGTTCTGGCTGCCCTCGAAGCCGAATTCCGTGATCATCAGAGGCTTGGAGGGGTAGCAGACGTGCAGGAAGTCGAGGAACGGGCCGAGCTCGTCGGGGTCGTCGGTGCCCCCGCCGCCCGCGTCGAACCAGCCGAAGTAGTCGTTGAAGCCGAGCACGTCCAGCGGTGCGTACGCGGACTGGCAGGCGACCCCGGGCCAGCTGGAGATCGCCATGCCCACGGGTCGCGTCGGGTCGAGCTGATGCGCGATCTGCGTCGCTCCGGCGATATAGCGCGTCTCGGCGTCGCTGGGCGGGCTCTGGAGCTCATTGGCGATGCTCCAGACCAGGACGGACGGGTGATTCTCGTTGGTGAGGATGTTGGTGCGCAGCATGTTGTGGGCGAAGGTCAGCCATCCGGGGCGTGTCAGGTAGCTCGAGTTCACCTGGTAGACGGGGATCTCCGACCACAGCAGAATCCCGTCGCGGTCGGCCGCCTCCTCGATCTGCGGGTTGAGCGGATAGTGGGCGCGGATCACCCCGCCGCCCAGCTCCCGCACCCAGCCGACCATGGTCTGAAGCTGGGCGGGCGAGAGGGCCGCGCCCGTCTGGACGTTGACCTCATGCAGGTTGAAGCCGCGGAGATCGAGCACGCGGCCGTTGAGCAGAAGCTGGCCACCCGAACCGACGGCGATGCTGCGGATGCCGCTGTAGTCGGTGTAGCCCTCGAGCGTCCGGCCGTGGGCATCTGAGAGCGTGAGTCCCGCGCGATACAGGTACGGGTCGGTCGGCGACCAGAGGTGGGGGGCGAGGATCGGGACCGCCGCCTGGGCCACCCACGAGCCCCCCGGCAGGATCGTGTGCCCACCGAAGTTCACAGCGGCGCTCCCGTAGGAGCCGCGCAGCGTGAGGGTCTGCACGGCGCTGGTGAGGTTGCGCACGGTGACCTGCTCGGAGATCTGAGCCGCGCAGGTCGGGCAGGGGAGGATGGGGCGAATCACCACCGGCGACATGTCCGCGACCTGGACCGAGCGCAGGTAGACCTCCTGGTTGATCCCGCCGTAGTTCCACCAGCCGCCGTTGCCCGGCGGGAGATCCCCGTTGTCGCGCCGGTTGTCGACGCGGACGATGAGACGGTTCACCCCCGGCCGCAGGCCCTTGAGCGCGAACTCGAACGGAAGGTACTCGCCGGCGTGAACGCCGATCTTGCGGCCGTTGAGCCACACCGTCGCGCGGTAGTTGACGGACTCGAAGCGCACGATCCAGCTGCGGAAGCGGATCGGGACATAGGTGGCAAAGGCCCTGGGAGGGATCGTGAAGTCGCGCCGATACCAGCCCACGGATCCATTCATCGACTCCGTCGAGAGGTCGCCGGCGTTGAACGAGTTCGGAACCGTGAGCGGGGTCCAGCCGTCGGTGGAGGCGACGTCGTGCCACCAGCCGGCGCCCAGGCCGGCGTCCGTGGCGTCGGCGCGGTACAGCCAGGTGCCGCCCAGCAGCCAGCGGTCGGTGGGGCCATC
>JBAQGP010000989.1:0-4676 GCA_049287845.1 Solirubrobacteraceae bacterium
GACGAACACCGTGTTGCGCGGGAGTTTGGGGGCGGCATCGAACGGGCTGTCCTCGCGGCGCAGCGGCGCGAGCGTGCGCGCCAGCTCGTTGAGCGTGCGCTCGGTGAAGCCGGTGCCCACGCGCCCGGCGTAGCTGAGGCGATCGTCCTCGGTGTAGTAGCCCATGAGCAGCGCGCCGATGCGGTCCGCGCGCCGGCCCTCGCCGGGCAGCCAGCCGCATATGACGAGCTCCTGGCGGCGGACGTGCTTGATCTTCAACCATGCGCCGGTGCGCCGGCCCGGCTCATACCGGGAGTCCAGCCGCTTGGCCACGACGCCCTCCAGCCCCTGCGCCTCGGTCGCCTCAAGCAGCACGCGGCCGCGGCCGGGATGCACCGCGGGCACTCGCCAGGCCGAGCCGCCCAGCCCCAGTCCCTCCAGTTGCGCCCGCCGCTGCTCGTAGGGCAGGGCCATGAGCGAGTGCCCGTCGAGATAGAGCAGGTCGAAGATGGCGTAGACCACCGGCGTGCTCGCCGACAGACGGCGCACGGCGCTGGAGGACGCCACGTTGATGCGACGCTGCAGGCGCTCGAAGCTCGGCTTCCCGTCGTCGCCGAAGGCCACGATCTCCCCGTCGAAGACGGCCTCGCGCATCCCCAGGTCGCGCAGGATGCCTCGGACCTCGGGGTAGGTCTCGGTGATCTCGTTGAGGTTCCGGCTCTCCAGGCGCAGCCGCCCCGGCTTGACGTAGGCGATGGCTCGCACCCCGTCCCACTTGACCTCGAAGGACCACATCTCCTCGCGCGCGGGCAGGTCCCCGGCGCCCGCCAGCATGGGCAGGATCCGCTCGGGCATCGGCGCCCGGTCGCGGTCGGCCGGCGGGTCCATGCGATGGATCATCCAGTCCTTCTCGGAGCCCTCTCGGCCGCGCTGTCCGATCGGGAACAGCCCGTAGCGCCCGGACAGGCGCTCGCCGTGGAACGTGACCTCGACCTTCTTGTCGTCCCACAGGTGCGTGTCGAACGTGCCGTGGTCCCAGATCGTCATGGTGCCGGCCCCGTACTCGCCGGCGGGGATCTCGCCGTGGAACTCCAGGTACTCGAGCGGATGGTCCTCGGTATGGACGGCGAGGCGGTTGTCGGAGGGGTCGGCGGGGATCCCGTTGGGGATTGCCCACGAGGCCAGGACGCCGTCGTGCTCGAGCCGGAGATCCCAGTGCAGGCGCGTGGCGTGGTGCTCCTGGACCACGAACCGCGCGGCCCCCTCGGAGCCGGTGGCCTCACCGGTGGGCTCGGCGGTGGCCTCAAAGTCGCGCTTGGCGCGATAGGTATGGAGCTTGTCCGGGCTCATGGGCTGGGTGCCGATGATCGCGGTTCAGCCGCGTCGGCGCGCTCAAGTACGATGCCGGCGGGAGCTGTTGATGAGACTCCTCGGCGCTTCTTCACCAACGTTTACGCGTTCGCGCAATCATTCGGGGCATGGCGCGCGTACTCGTAGTTGACGACGAGCCCGCCGTGCGGCGGGCACTCGAGCGCGCTCTGCGGCTCGAGAATCACGATGTCACCCTCGCCGAGGACGGCGAGCAGGCCCTCGACGTCCTCGCCGGCGGATCGACTGACGCCGTGATCCTGGACATCCTCATGCCCAGGCTCGACGGCCTGGAGGTATGCCGCCGCCTGCGCAAGGCGGGCGACCGCACGCCGGTGTTGATACTCACCGCGCGCGACGCCATCGACGACCGCGTCGAGGGACTCGACGTCGGCGCCGACGACTACCTGGTCAAGCCGTTCGCCCTGCGCGAGCTCCAGGCGCGGCTGCGCGCGCTGCTGCGCCGCTCCGGCGACGGCAGCGCCGATGGCGAGCCGCTGCGCTACGGCGACCTCGTCCTTGACCCGATCGCCCACGAGGTGCACCGCGGCGACCGGCTGGTCGAGCTGTCGCGCACGGAGTTCCTGCTGCTGGAGCTGTTCCTGCGCCATCCCCGCCAGGTGCTGACGCGGACGACGATCTTCGAGAATGTCTGGGGCTACGACTTCGGGCCCACCTCCAACGCGCTCGGCGTCTACATGGGCTATCTGAGGCGCAAGACGGAGGCGGGCGGCGAGCCCCGGCTGCTGCACACGGTGCGCGGCATCGGGTACGTGCTGCGCGATTGACGCCGCGATGTCCCTGCGCAAGCGCGTATCCCTGATCGCCGGCGCCTCGGTCGGAGCGGCCGTCCTGATCGCAGTGGCGATCTGCTACATGGTGGTCCGCCACCAACTCCTCAGCCAGGTCGACGACGAGCTCAACCAGCAGGCTCAGCTCGTCCAGAACATCGGCTTCCATGGCCAGGACCAACAGCTCCCGGGCCTGCCGGCGAAGTCCGGTGGCCCCGCCCAATACGCGCAGGTGGTCGCTGCCGACGGCCACTCGCAGATCGAGGAGGGCGGGACGCCGCTGCCCATCAGTGCCCGCACACGCGGGGTCTCACAGGGCAACGGCCAGGCATTCTTCAGCGACGTGTGGATCGGCGACACCCAGCTGCGGGTCCTCGCCTTCCCCGTCTCGAACCTCCTGGTCAACGAGCCTGGCGGCAACCAGCAGATCGAGACCGGAGTCATCCAGCTCGCCCGTCCGCTCAATGCGGTGAGCTCGATCCTCCGGGACCTGCGCCTCATCCTCGCGCTGGTGCTCCTCGGGGGCATCGCGCTCGCCGTCGTCCTGGGCCGCATGGCCTCACGTCGGGTCCTCGCCCCCCTCGGTGAGGTCGCGCAGGCCGCCCAGCACATCGGCGAGACCGATGACCTCACCCGGCGCCTGCGCGTCCACGCCGACGACGAGGTCGGTCAGCTGGCCACCAACTTCAACGCGATGCTGGACCGGCTCGAAGCCTCGCGCGAGGCGCTGGACGATTCCGTCCGCGCCCAGCGCCAGCTCGTCGCCGACGCCTCCCACGAGCTGCGCACGCCGGTGACGAGCCTGCGCACCAACATCGAGGTCCTGCTCGAGGAGGTCGAGCTCGAGCCAGACGACCGCCGCCGTCTGCTCGCCGACGTCGTGGAGCAGAGCGAGGAGCTCACCGCGCTCGTGGGGGACCTGATCGAGCTCGCTCGCGGGGACCAGCCGGGCCCCGAGACCGACGACGTCCGCCTGGACGGCGTCGCCGCCGAGTCGCTGGCGCGCGCCCGGCGCAACGCGCCCGGGATCCGTTTCGAGGCGACCCTCGTCCCCACCCTCGTCGATGGCCTGCCCGAGCGCCTCGGACGGGCCATCAACAACCTGCTCGACAACGCCGCGCGCCACTCGCCGCCCGGTGGCACCGTTGAGGTCCAGGTGGGTCCCTCCGGAGTCGAGGTCCGCGACCACGGCACCGGGGTGGACCCCGAGGACCTGCCCTACGTGTTCGACCGCTTCTTCCGTGGGCGCAACTCACGCGGCCGGCAGGGCAGCGGCCTGGGCCTGGCCATCGTGCGCCAGGTGGCCGAGCAGCACGGCGGCAGCGCGTCGGTGACCAACGCGGTCGACGGCGGGGCCATCTTCACCCTCCATCTGCCCGGCATCGCGGCCGAGACCGCCGGTGGCATCGGGGACGACACGCTCGGGAGCGTCCCGGTCGAGTCCCTGGAGATCCGCTAGCCGGGCCGGCTACGCCGGCGGGGGAGCTACACCGGCGGCCGAGCTACGCCGGCGGGGGAGCTACACCGGCGGGGGAGCTACACCGGCGGCCGAGCTACGCCGGCGGGCGCGCGTGCAGGCGCGCCACCCGCGCCTGCCGGGCGATGAGAAAGCGCTTGCGCAGCCACCAGAACAGCCCGGCGAACACCGGCACGACGAGGAGGACCAGGAGCGCGCGCTGGCTGGGCTTGAACGCCAGCACGATGCCAACCTCGATCGCCACCGACGGGATCGCGGCCAGCAGCGACGCGTGGGACCGGTAGCCGCTGAAATGCTCGCGCGCGGTGATCTCGATCACGCCCAGCGCGCACACGATCAGCCCTACGATGAGCGCCGGCCCCCCATGCTGGAGGAACCCGATCACGGCAGCGATGAGGCCGAGCAGGATCGCCAGCTCCGAGATCGGCAGGCCGGCGAACGGGCCCGCGGGCCGTTCGCCTTCGCGGCCCAGCACGCGCCCGCTGCGCTTGACCTCCTGCGCGGTTTGCGCCTGGCGTTCCGCGCGAGCGTCGCGGCGGGTGGAGGCGACCGCGCGCGGGGCGGCGTGGGGGCTGCGCTTCTTACGAGACTTGGTGGACTTCCGCTGGGCCAAGGCCGCCCAGGATAATGTCGGGGATGGCCCGCCGCCTCGCCAGCCTGCTCGCCACCGTGATCCTGGTGGGGGCGGTCGCCTCCGCATCCGCGCTGGCCGACGGCGATCCGGCCAGCGACGTCCTGCTGGGCCAGAACGTCTACTACCCCTACTCCCCCCCGGTGCCGCAGGGCGTCCAGCGCACGCTCAACGCCGAGACCACCGCGGCCAAGAAGGCCGGGCTCCCCATCAAGGTCGCACTCATCGCGTCCGCGGTGGACCTCGGGGTCATTCCCGAGCTGTTCGGCAAGCCCCAGGACTACGCGAAGTTCCTGGACAAGGAGATCAGCTTCCAGGGACCCCAGCCGCTGCTCGTGGTGATGCCCGCCGGCTACGGGGCGCAGGGCGTGAGCGCCAAGGCGGCGGCCGCCGTCGCGGGGCTCGCGCTGCCCAGGGCCAGGACGAGCAC
>JBAQGP010000990.1:0-1937 GCA_049287845.1 Solirubrobacteraceae bacterium
CCCCTCGGCCGCCGACGCGTCGCGCGCGTCACCGAGCACGCCGCTGGCAGAGACCGCCCGGACGCCGTGCTCGCGCAGCCGCGGCAGGAGGGCGGTCAGCGGCTCAGCCGGGCCGGACGGACGAGGATCGCCGACCATCTCCGGAGCGATCGCCAGCATCAGCGACGTCTCGCTCCGCCCGGCATGGGCATCGGTTCCGTCACCGGGCAGGCGCGGCTCCCAGCAGCTCACCGTGCGCCCGTCGGCGCGGCTGCACGCCACCGCCCGTGCCACCGCGTCGGCGTTGCCGCCGTGCCAGGAGACCAGCACGACGTCGGCGAAGTGGTCAGCGCTGCGCACCAGCTCCACCACTGCGGTCTCCATCACCTCCGCACCGAGCGAGAGCGTCCCGGGGAAAGCGGCGTGCTCCCCGCTGGCGCCGTAGGGCAGCGCCGGTCCCACCGCCACGTCGGAGCGGTCGCGGGCCGCGCCCTCGGCCACCGCGGACGCGATGACGGTGTCGGTGGACAGCGGCAGGTGCGTGCCGTGCTGCTCGGTGGCGCCCAGCGGGAGAAGCAGGCGCGGCGGCGTGCCGTGAGCGAGGTCCTCCCAGGTGCAGCCCCCCAATCTCACGCTGCGTGACGGCCGGTGGGCGCGCGCGACTCGAGCCCCGTCGGCGGACGCGGCTCGCCCAGACGCCGCTCGAAGCCGTCGGGAACGAGGACGTCGTCTGAGCTGAGCTCGCCGATCGATCCGCGTCCGAGGCCCAGCAGCGCCGAGTCGATCCCGTTGCGCAGGACGTCGAGCACGTTCTCCACGCCGGCCTGCCCGTTGGCGGCCAGGCCCCACAGGGCCGCGCGGCCGATCATGACCGCCCGCGCTCCGAGCGCCAGCGCCTTGATCACGTCGCTGCCCCTGCGGATGCCGCCGTCCAGAACCACCTCGAGCTGGGCGCCGACGGCCTCGGCCACCGCCGGCAGAGCGCGGATCGTCGCGGGCGTGCCGTCCAGGTTGTTGCCGCCGTGGTTGGAGACCGAGATGGCGCTCGCCCCGATGTCCCGCGCACGCCGGGCGTCGTCGACGCGCATCACCCCCTTGATCATGAACGGCCCGTCCCACTGGCGTCGCAGCCATCGCAGGTCGTCCCAGCTCGGAGGCGGCGTCGTCATCCACTCGCCGTAGGCGCCGAAGAACGTCGGCGCCGGCTGCCCGGGCGCCGCCATGTTGGGCACGGTGAGGTCGGGTGGGCTTCCGGTCCGCGCCCACTCGTAGAGCCAGCGCGGCCGCCGGAGCGCCTCGGGCGCGAAGCGCAGCATCGCCTTGACGTCCACCTGATCGGGGATCAGCGGGCTGCCCCAATCGCGCGAGTGCGTGAAGGTCCAGTCCAGCGTGACGATCAGCCCGCTCACGCCGGCGGCGCGGGCCCGGTCCAGCCGAGCGCGCATCTGCTCGCGGCTCCCGGCCCAGTAGACCTGAAACAGCGTCTGGGCGTTGGCGGCGGTGACGGCTTCCACCGGCTGGGAGGCGAACGAGCTCAGGCCCATGGCGGTGCCGCGCTCCGCGGCGGCCCGCGCGACGGCCACCTCACCCTCAGGATGGACGGCCTGCACGCCCGCAGGGGAGATGAGTACCGGCAGCGACAGCGTGCGGCCCATCACCGAGGTCGACAGGTCCCGCCGCGCCGACAGGCCCGCGACGTGGGGGGCGAAGCCCAGCTCGCCGAAGGCCTCGACGTTGTCGCGCAGCGTCAGCCCGCGTTCGGCGCCGGCCCAGATCGCCCTGTAGACGCTGGGCGGCAGCCGGCGTTGGGCCCGCCGCTGGGCCTCCGCGACGGATTCAAACCAGTCGCCGCCCATCAGCGGATGACGTCCAGCCCGGCGAGAGGATCGTCATCGCACGCGCGGGGGCCGGGCGCTCGGCGCGAGTGGTCGGCGGCGGGCGCCGGAATCCGGCCCGCC